>CAIRTF010000066.1 GCA_903881425.1 uncultured Chitinophagaceae bacterium
ATTCAATTTTCTCAAAAAATAAAAAATGGCGGCACATTAATTAATAAGTATGGATTGAAACGAAGCAGAGATTTAGACGCTGCGAGACAATTTACTTATAGTTTGAATGATGAAAGAGCAAGTGTATTTGCAAAGAATATTAAAGTGGATAATGGCTCTTATGTTTTTGATGTGATGGCTAGTGGTTGGCAAATAAATGATGTTTTATTGCATATGGGTGGCTTGCATAACATTGAGAATTGTATTGCGGCTATCGCTGTTGCAAAATTGCTGAAGGTCGATCAGGATAAAATTAAATCAGCTGTTGCCAATTTTAAAGGAGTGAAAAGAAGATTTGAGTATGTGTTGAAGAACGATGAACATATTTTGATTGATGATTATGCGCATCATCCCGAAGAATTGAAAGCATTAATAACTGGAGTGAGAAGTTTATTTACTGAAATGCCTGTCACCATTGTGTTTCAGCCGCATTTATTCAGTAGGACAAAAGACTTGGCGAATGAATTTGCAAAAAGTTTAGACCTGGCGGATGAAGTGATTTTATTGCCTATTTATCCTGCAAGAGAATTGCCAATTGGTGGTGTAACAAGTGAATTGGTCTTACAAAAAATGAAATTAGAAAAGAAAGTGATGATGGGTAAAGAAGCATTTAAACTTTGGACGAAACAAAATCAACCAAAACTATTGGTAATGGCAGGTGCTGGTGATATTGATGCGTTGGTGCAACCAATAAAAAAAATATTGCAAAACTGAAATGAAGCATATTAATTGGAGAAAAAGAATTGTGCAGACTTTATGGCTGCTGGCAGGAGTGGGAACAATCTTACTCTTTGGCGCAGCTATGGAAAAAAAGAAAAACAAAACTTGCGTTGATGTTAAAATAGAGATTGCCAATCCTGATGATCAAATGTTTATTGATGAAAAAGATATTATGGACATCATCAACCTTAATGGTAACATCACTCAAAAAAATATTTCGTCTGTTAATCTGCGCATTTTAGAAACAGCTTTAGAAAAAAATCCTTGGGTAAAGAATGCTGAAATGTTCTTTGATAATAATCAAGTGTTGCATGTTGACATTGAAGAACGTAAACCTATTGCAAGAATTTTTTCAGTTGGTGGTAATTCTTTTTATGTTGACAGCAATGGATTGCGTTTGCCTTTGAGTGATAAGTTAAGCGCCAGAGTGCCGGTATTTACGGGCTTTCCAAGCGATAAAGCGAATTTATCCGAACCTGATAGTTTGATGTTAGAACAAGTTGTTCAATTAGGAAAGTTTATTGTGACAGATAGTTTTTGGATGGCACAAATTGCTCAAGTTGATATAACAACTAAAGCAACATTTGAAATTATTCCAACCATCGGCAATCAAACAATTGCTATTGGTAATGCGGATGATCTGGAAAATAAGTTCAATCGATTGTATACTTTTTATAAACAAGCTTGGGTACAAAATGGTATCAATACTTATGAGAAATTAGATGTGCAATTTGATAATCAAGTAGTGGCTGTAAGAAAAGGTGCGGCAAAAGCTTGGATAGACTCTGCGAAAGCTAATCAGGCATTGATTGAATTAATGAATCTTGGTAAGGATAGTAGTAATTCAGTATTGAAAGGTTCTATTAAAGTAATTAAGCCGGAAGCCGTGAAAAATGTTATTGATACAAAACAAAATAAAGTTTCAAATAAGTCGTTATCATTTGGTCAAGTTGGGCAGGCAGTGAAAACAAAAAAGCCTTTGGTGCAGAAAACAATACCCAAAGCAGTGATGAAAAAAGCCCAATAGCGATTTGAAAACAGAACGAAGTTTGAATTAAGAATAGAAGTGTAAGTCCCGATTTTTAGAATCCGAAACCTAAGTAAACATAATTAAAACGTATCTGTATGAGTCAAAATGAGGCACCCATCATCGTTGGCCTTGACATTGGAACTACAAAAATTGCTGCTATTGCCGGCAGAAAAAATGAACACGGAAAATTAGAGATTCTTGGCTTTGGTCTTGCCAAAAGCAACGGTGTTCAACATGGCCAGGTGCTCAATATCGATCAAACCATTAAGGCCATTCAACAAGCATTACAAAATTGTTTAGAAAGTAATCCCGAATTAGAGATAAGTGAGGTATATGTGGGTATTGCTGGTCATCATATCAAAAGTTTGCAAACTCGAGGGGATATGGTGCGTCAGGATTCTGAGAATGAAATTAAACGTTGGGAGATCGATCAATTAATAGAAAATCAACGTAAAACTTTTATTCCTGCAGGAGATCAAATTATCGATGTTATTCCCCAAGATTTTCATGTAGATAATATTCAAAACATCAAAGATCCTGTTGGATATAATGGGGTTAAAGTAGGCGCCAACTTTCATATCATCACCGGAGATAGAAATGCAATCAGAAATATTAATCGTGCTGTTGATAGAAGCGGATTAAGTACAAAAGATTTAGTGTTACAACCATTAGCATCTGCATCAGCCGTAATGAGTGATATAGATATGGAAGCAGGTGTTGCTATTTTAGATATTGGTGGTGGCACATCTGACTTAGCTGTTTTTTATGAAGGCATTTTAAAACATACTGCTGTTATTCCTTTTGGCGGAGAAAATATTACCAATGATATACGTTTAGGTTTAGGTGTATTAAAACAACAAGCAGAGGCAATGAAAGTGCAATTCGGTAGTGCATTGGCAGATGAAGCAAAAGCAAATGCTTATATCACTATTCCGGGATTGAAAGGAATGCCTGCAAAAGAAATCAGTGTTAAAAATTTAGCACAGATCATTCAAGCAAGAATGGGTGAGATATTGGATTTTGTTTCTTATCATTTAAAACAAGTGGGCTTGGATAACAGAGCATTGAATGGTGGCGTAATCCTTACCGGTGGCGGATCTCAGCTAAAGCATTTAATTCAATTGACTGAATATATTACCGGACTGAATGCACGTATCGGTTTGCCGAACGAGCATTTAGCACCAAATCATATCGAAGAATTAAAAAAACCAATGTATTCAACTTGTATCGGTTTGATATTGAAAGGATATAGTGATTATGAACATAAATACAAAGAGTTCACAGAGAAATTCAAGAAAGTTGAAGTGCCAAAGAATTTGAAAGTTGATGAAGAAGAAACAAAAGCAACTATTGCTCAAAAGAAAACTGTTGATGTGAAAGATAGAGTAGAGAAGATGAAATTCTGGGACAAGTTCAAAAACAATTTGATCGACTTGTTTAAAGAAGAAGAAGATCATGTGATAAAGTAATAAGTTTTAAGTGATAAGTAATAAGTGTTCAACTTAAAACTTATAACCTACAACTTACAAAGATATAAATCCAATCCCTTTCGAAAGCCCGTTTAATTTACTTACTAACCGTTTAAACTCGTAACTATGATCCACTTCGATCTACCGAAGCAAAAATCATCCATCATCAAAGTATTTGGTGTGGGTGGTGGTGGAAGCAACGCTGTAAACTTCATGCATTCTCAAAACATTGAAGGTGTTGATTTCATCGTTTGTAATACCGATTCAAAAGCCATAGAGCAAAGTAAAGTTCCCAATAAGATTCAACTTGGACCACATCTTACACAAGGGTTAGGTGCTGGCGCAAATCCTGAAGTTGGTAAAAAAGCTACTGAAGAATCTTTACAGGAAGTGAAAAGTATTTTGGAAGTCAATACAAAAATGGCTTTCATTACTGCGGGTATGGGTGGCGGAACAGGAACAGGCGGCGCACCAATAGTGGCGCAGGCTTGTAAAGAATTAGGTATTCTTACAGTAGGCATTGTTACTACTCCTTTTGCATTTGAAGGTCCTCGAAGAATGATACAAGCTGAAGAAGGTATCAAAGCATTAAGACCTTATGTTGATACATTATTAGTAATCAGCAATGATAAGTTACGCATGCAATATGGTAACTTAAAAATGAAAGAAGCTTTCAGTAAAGCAGATAATGTTTTAGCAACAGCTGCAAAATGTATCACTGATATTATTAATAGTCGCGGTCATATCATCGTTGACTTTGCAGATGTATGCACCGTAATGAAAAATGGTGGTGTAGCCATTTTAGGTAAAGCAGAAGTAGATGGAGAGAACAGGGCATTGCGTGCTATTGAAGAAGCATTGACTTCACCTTTGTTGAATGATAATGAAATTAAAGGTGCTAAATGGGTTTTGATTAATATTAATAGTGCAGAAGGAGATGATGAGTGTACGATGGATGAAGTAGAAGTGATCAATAATTATTTGCGCATGCAGGCCGGTGAACATACTGATGTAATCGTTGGTATGGGTTATGATAATTCATTGGATAAAAAAATTGGTATCACTTTAATTGCAACAGGATTTGATTCAAAAGATCCATTTGCAAAACCAATTGAAGTGAAAAAGCCTGAACCGAAACTTGAAAAAATTGTAATGACTTTAGGTTTGCCTGATGAAGAAAAAAAATTAGAACAACCACAAGCATTATTACAACAGGCTTTGCCTTTTGAAGATAAAGATCCTTTTGCACCAAGATTACAGGAAATAGCAGAAGACGAAAAAGGTTTTGAGAGTTATTACATTCCTGATATCCCCACTATTGCAGATGATCTGCGTGAACAGATGTTGGATGCAAAAGAAACAGAAGTATTGCATTTTGAATTGAGTACAGAATTAACAGAAGAAGTTTCAATGCCAACTTTATCTCATTATGATGAAGTAGCGATTCCATCACTTCCGGTTGCAGAAAATAAAGAAGAAGAAATGCAATTGGTAGAAAAAGAAGAAACTTTGGTATCAGCTCACACTTCTTTTCTGGCAAAACCATTCAATATCTATGCAACCTCTGAAACACAACAGGAGCAGGTGATTGAAGAGAAGCAAGAAATTGTTTCAGTACCCGCGATTGAAGAAAATGTTTTTGAATTCACCATTACTGAAAAAGAAATTGTGGAGGAAGAAACTATTCAGTTTGAAGTAAAAGAGAAAGCTGAAGAATTAATACCTCAACCTCAAATGCATACTCAGACTGAAGATGTGGTTGGTTATGATGAAACAGAAGAGCAAAGAAAAAGAGCCGCAGAGCGTATTCAAAAATTGCGCAATCTTTCTTTCAACATGAATTCATCTGACCCCAATACTGAATTTGACAGTGTGCCTGCATACATTCGCAGAAATATGGAGTTGTTTGGCAACACATTAACTTCTGTGGAAAATTTTTACAGTAAGTACACAGTTGGCAAAGATGAAAATAACAATACACATATTTCTACCATCAATACTTTTTTAGATGGTAAGAAACCGGATTAGTGTTTTAGTAAGTTCGTTTTACGGTCCCCTTGATTCTTCAAGGGGATTTTTTTTAAATCTTTTTTGCAATCTCATAATTTAATGCAATAGAGGTTTACTTTTGCTGTCATGTCAAATCCAGTTATTTGTATCGGCGCAGCATTAGTAGATGAGTTATATAGTGCATCAAAACCAATGTTATTGGCTACAACCAATGATGCAATTGTACATAGAAGTGCAGGTGGTGTTAGCAGAAACATTGCACATCAATTAGCATTATTGGGTGTGCCTGTTCAATTGATCAGTGTTTTTGGAAATGATGGAGAAGGAGATTGGTTAAAAGCTATTTGTAGTTATTGCGGAATAAAATTAGATGCATCCATTACCAATCATTCTTTAACAGGAAGATATACCGGAATTTTAAATTCGGACGGATCTTTATTCACTGCGCTGATAACCAATGCAGCATTGCATTTGATTACTCCGGAACATTTAGCAAATAATCACAGTTTATTATTAACTGCATCGCATATTGTTGCAGATGCGAATATTAGTCCTGAAGCAGTTTCATGGTTAGCTGATTTTTCTCATCAACACAGTATCCCCTTTATTATTGAACCGGTTTCTGTTCCGCCTGCACAAAAATTAGCTAGCTTAAATTTTAAAGGAGTGTTCATGGTAACACCCAATGAAGATGAGTTGCCTGCATTGTGTAATGGTCATAATTCCATTATGCAAATACAAGCACAGGAATTATTAGATAGAGGTGTTGAAAAAATATGGTTACACAAAGGAGCAGAAGGTTCTGTTTTGTTTACCAATGGCAAGGCTATTACATTGCATGCGCCCACTATCCCTTTTGTGAAAGATTGTACCGGTGCAGGTGATGGATCTTTATCAGGATTTATCATGGCAAAATATTTAGGAAAGAGTGATGAAGAGAGTTTGAGAATTGCACATACTTTATCTGCAGAGATTCTACAAGTGGATGGAGCGATCGCAACACATTTAACACAAGAGAGTTTATTGAACAGTGTTTCAAAATATTATGAATAATCATTTTCTTCAAATACATCCAGAAGTAGCGATAGCCTTGCAACAAGGCAAACCAGTTGTAGCATTAGAATCTACCATTATTTCTCATGGAATGCCTTATCCAAAAAATGTGGAGACTGCTTTAGCTGTTGAACAAACAGTAAGAGATAATGGTGCTATTCCTGCAACCATTGCCATATTTGATGGAAAATGTTTTGTTGGGTTATCAAAAGAACAAATTGAATTTTTTGGTAAGAAAAAAAATGTTTGGAAAGTAAGTCTGCGTGATATGCCTTTTGTTATTTCAAAAAAGTTATACGGTGCAACAACTGTAGCGGCAACTATGCGTATTGCATCAATGGCTGGAATAAAGATATTTGTAACAGGTGGTATTGGCGGAGTGCATCGCGGTGCTGAAAAAAGTATGGATATCTCTGCCGATTTAACTGAAATGGAAAATACTTCTGTCGCTGTTGTTTCTGCCGGCGTAAAATCTATTTTAGATATTGAGCTCACTTTAGAATATTTAGAAACTAAAGGAATTCCTGTTGTAACAATCGGACAAAATGAATTTCCGAGTTTTTATTCCCGCAATAGCGGATTAGATTCTCCGCTTCGATTAGATTCAGCAATCGAAATAGCAGAAATGTTGAAAGTTAAGTGGGCCTTGGATTTGAATGGATCTGTATTGATTGCCAATCCTGTTCCTAAAGAACAAGAGATTGAAGCCAATGAAATGAAAGTTCATATTGATGCTGCATTAAAAGCTGCAACAGAAAAAAATATTAAAGGCAAAGAAGTAACACCATTTTTATTGCAATGGATTGCTGAACATACCAAAGGAGAAAGTTTAGAAGCCAATATTGCTTTAATCAAACACAATGCAAAATTAGGAGCAGCAATTGCGGTTGCATTTTGCAAATAATATTTGCAACATTCATTCCGCAACTTTGTTATTCAATAAAAAAATATGGCAACAGTTTTAATAACAGGCGGAACAGGAATGATCGGTAAAAAACTAACCGAATTGTTGATGGATAGAGGATATCAAGTAATTATTCTCAGTAGGAAGTCGGGAGTTAGGAGTCAGGAGCGAAGTATTACTTACGCGAATTGGGATATAGAAAATCAAACCATTGATATGGATGCCATTCAAAAGGCAGATTATATTATTCATTTAGCTGGTGCAGGTGTAGCAGATAAAAGATGGAGTGCAAAAAGAAAAAAAGAAATTGTTGATAGTCGTGTTAAAAGCAGTGCATTAATTGTAAAAGCATTAAATGGAATTCCGAATAAAATAAAAGCAGTAATTAGTACATCTGCTATTGGTTGGTATGGTGCTGATTCAAAAGATAGTTTACAAAATGGATTTGATGAAGAAGCAAATGCCGATACTGAATTTTTAGGAAGCACCTGCAAAGCTTGGGAAGAAAGTATTGAACCTGTTGAAAAATTAAATAAACGATTGGTAAAATTAAGAGTGGGTATTGTTTTAAGTAATACCGGTGGTGCATTAAAAGAGTTTAGAAAGCCAATACAGATGGGCATCGCAGCGATTTTAGGAAATGGAAAACAAATCATCAGTTGGGTGCATGTTGATGACCTATGCAATATGTTTATTTATGCAATGGAACATGAAGAAATGAATGGTGTGTTTAATGCAGTAGCACCAAATCCTGTTTCCAATAAAATAGTAACATTGACTTTAGCTAAAATAATGAAAGGAAGATTTTTCATTCCTGTTTATGTTCCATCTTTTTTATTAAAAATTATGTTGGGAGAGATGAGTATTGAAGTTTTGAAGAGTGCAACGGTCAATTCTAATAAAATAAAAAAAGCCGGATATGTTTTTTTATATCCGACCATTGAAAATGCATTGAAACAATTATTGAAAAAATAATTTTATAGATCTCTTTTCTTATTTAAATAATAACATAACCACCAGATTGCTGCAGTGAAAATTAAAGTATATAAAACATGAATGTTGATTTCATTAAGTGATTGTTTATATGCTTCATTCGCATCTTTATTTACTCTTCCCATAAAATTTAAAAATGGGATTAATCGATTGGAAATTTCAAAGGGAAGGAATTCTCTTATGCTGATTTCTTTTATTCTGAGATAGAGTTTGATGATCGGTTCTATAATCAAGTAATAAAAAAAGAAAATTCCTAATGCAAGGAAAGCCCTACGTAACAGGAATCCCAGCATGGCAGCAATTGTCAGTTGGGCGAAAGTTTGCAGAAAGAATAAAGGAATGTATTGTAATTCTTCAGCCCAACGAGTAACATTAATGCTATCGGAAAAAGTAAATCCAAAGATGGCAGCAACAATAGTATATGAGATGGTTGTAACTAAACTTATTATAAATACATCAATCATCTTTGCAGTAATAAACTGATTTCTGCTCCAACCATCAATTATGTTTTGGCGGTGTGTTTTGAATGTATATTCATTTGCAATCAACATAATAATTAATATAGCCGGCACCAAAACAAAATAAGATGAGAAGTAAGCAACCGAATGCCATGCATCCGGAAATGCAAAAGGATTTCCCAATAACATTTTGGCAACATTACCTGTTACATCCTTTCTTGATACAGCACTTTCGTAACCTTTTTGAGACATCCAGTTAATTCCGGGATAGGTTAAAGCAACAATGCCAAACATCCACCAGAATGCCGGATATTTTTTTATTTTAAGCCATTCGATTTTTAAAAGAGATAACATAAAAAATATTTTATTTCACAAATGATTTTAGTTGTTGGTTAATTCAAAGAACTTAGCTTCTAAGCTTTTTCTTTTGATAGTAAGATGATTAAGCGTAACACCTTTTTCAAAGCAAAAACGATTCACCTCTTCTAATTTTGCTGTACCAATCGGAAAAAATAATTGAATATTATTTCCTTCCTGTTTAATAGTTGTAAATCCTGTATAGCCTTGTAA
>CAIRTF010000067.1 GCA_903881425.1 uncultured Chitinophagaceae bacterium
CTCCTGCTTACTTTTAAACCCTCCTTGTATAGCTTCTTTCTTAAAATCTCTATCAGATAATTGCCGGTGGCAATTTGTTCAAAGGCTTTTTTGATAACAGCCGCCATTTCAGAATGTACAATGATTGGCCTGTTTTGTGCATCCCTTACATTCTTAAAGCCATAAGGAGCTGTACTAACATAGCGACCTTCTTTTAAAGCCCTACGCATTCCATTAGTGGTATTTAGTGAACGCCTTGCATTCTCTACCTGCGGTGCAGCAAGGTAGATAGCCTCCATGATTAAGTTCTCAGGTATATCATCATCCAATGGCTGTTCCACTGCTTCCACAGTTACACCATACTTTTTAAGGGTTTGCTTCATAAGCATTGCCAAAAGCATATTCCTTGAAAACCTGTCCCACTTTACAACTATCAGCTTTTGGATAAGCCCCTTGTTCTTCTTAATAAATTCAAGAAGGTTGTTAAACTGTGGTCGGTCAAAAGTCTTGGCAGAATAGCCGTCATCTTCAAAATGCTTTACTACTTCAATACCCTTATTCTCACAGTGCTTTACAAGCCTGTCTTTTTGGTCACGGAGACTAAAACCTTTTTCAGCTTGGTCATCAGTTGACACCCTTGTGTAAATGATTGCTTTTTGCATCTGTCTTTGTTTTAAGTTCTGAGAATAGTTTGTAATCGAGGTTAGCCAACTTGTAAAGCAGTTGCCTTATTCTTTTTACCTCTTCATCTGTGTAAGTAGTACCGTTCTTTTGTAAAACCTTTTTACATAATTCTAAATTTAGCATTGTTAATTGCTTGACTTCAACTCTGGGGCGTTATCCAGTCATTAAAGCAATTGGCAATTGTTATAGGGTGCGTTATCCCTTTTTATTAAGTTTCTTTTTTACAGTTCTGCGTAGGGAAACATTTTTACCATCCTCTACAACCACTTCAATCTTTTGGTAATTATGTTCCTTAATTACATCGCTAATCATATTGGTTACATCAACACGTTGCAAGCCCTCCACAGTTTCCATTCTACCATTCTTGAAATATATATCCACCTTTTCAAAAGTATTAAGCCGTAAGAATGCCAATAGTTCCATTTCATCCACATCAACAGGCATTTCAGTTTTATTTTTCGGCTTCAAATCAACATTAGGAAAGAACCCTTGCAGGATAGCATTCAAATCAATTAGCAAATGGTTCTCAACTTCCGAAAATTCTCTTGCAACTTTATACTGTGTAAGGTTAGCAGGTACACAAAGCCCATCTTTAAATACTAATAAAAGAACAGGCATTTTATTTCCGATTGCAAATGCAGTATAAAATTCAAGGATTGGCATTTGTACCCCAAATTCTTTGCTGTCATATTCCAGGCTGTACTTAGTATTCTTAATTTGCTCCCAGCCCATTCCAAATTCACGTAATTCCAGTATCACCTTAACCCAAAGAGCATCCATTATACTGAACCTTCGCCAGCTTCTATCCTCTCTTTCATTAGTTAGCAAACCTTCCTTTTCCCAGCTATTCAATTGCCGGTAGGTGATGTTTTCAAACTTTACATTCCGTTCCTTACTATTTAGTATCTGAGAAATCCTGTTATTGGCTATATCCTTAAAATATTGCTTGTACCCTATATCAAAAGCCTCTTTTCTATGAACTGCGACGGAGCTATTTGTAAGTGCCTTATTTTGCTTTTGCAGTGCCATTATTTTAATTTCTTTACTTCTACAAATATACAAAAAACTATACCATTCGGTAAGGTTTTTAAAAAAACTTCTTTATATTTGAAAAATAACAAAGGACGATGAGCAAAGACATACAGCCAACATTTGCCAAAAACTCCACATTTGAGGTTTTTCGGTATCAATTAGTAGTTGATAAAACTATGCCTATAAACATGTTTGGCAAGTATGAAAATGCCGAACAGCTCCGGGCAGAAAAAAATAATATCCTAAAGGATATTATAACTAAAGACAACTTTCGCTTTACATCATCCAACTCTTCCATTAAGTCAAAGCTGGTTCACCAAAGTGGTGATATGTATTACTTTAAAATAAGTGCTAAACGTACAGCACATATTTACAGGGAAGATTTTACAGAGGATACAATTGACAATTACCCAAACATTATCGTTGCTATCAATAACAATCCTGATGTTCAGAAGATAGCTATTCAAACAAATACAACGGCCTTTAAAACTTCACAGATTGTTAGGAATTTTATTTTAGAAAGTGTTGATGCCAAAATAAAGGATTTCAATTTGGGCTTTTACCTTGACCCAATTTATGATAAGCAGGATTTTTGGAATTTTGTTAGGAAATATCCGCAACAAATTAAGCAAATTACATTCGACCTTATATCTCCCAATCTTTCCAATATCTCCAAAGATTTAACGGTAAACCTTCGTGAGCTTTATGAAGATACAAATACACACCGCACTAAAATTGAATTGAATGCAGAGCCGGAAAGTGTTCTTGATGTAAAAGAAGGAAGCAAGTTTGTAACGGGTATAGTTGATTACAGTGCCAACGGTGGCGGTTCCATTCATGCAAGATTAGTGGGCAGCAGGAAGAAATACAATACAGCTGAAAACCCCTCTGAATTTAATATAGAGGAGAAATTATTTAAAGACAATAACTGGGAGGAATTAGATAAACAATTTAAAGACATCCTGATATAATCACACTAATGCCAACAAATTTTTTCACAAATAAAACAGGCAATACTTTAATTGAAAAGTTTGAAGCAATATTCAAACACAATTCTGGTATTAAAAACTTTGATGCTTTGGTAGGTTACCTGAGAGCATCAGGCTATTTTAAGGTAAGAGGTTTTTTAGACAACATAGATAAAGTAAGAATATTGGTTGGTATAAATGTTGACCGGCAAATTCAGGAAGCTCATTCAAAAGGGATTGAGTTCTTTCAAAACCATGATAAGACAAAAGAAGAGTTTATCGAAAAGATGCTGGAGGATATAGAGAAAGCCAACTATGATGAAGTTACAGAAAAAGGTATTCTCCAATTCATAACCGATTTAGTTGATAAAAAGATAGAAGTAAAAGCCCATCCCGACAAAAAGATTCATGCAAAGGTTTATATTTTCTATAAGGACATACATAACCAGCACAATAAAGAATGTGCTGTAATTACCGGCTCATCAAACTTAACTGATGCTGGTATGGGTTCCTCCGCAATTCACAATTATGAATTTAATGTTGAATTAAGTGGATATGATGATGTAAAGTTTTCGTATGATGAGTTTGAAGAATTATGGAAGGATTCAGTTAACATTTTGCAAGTAGATGCTGAAGCAATAAAAAAGAAATCATATCTAAAAGATGATTTCACACCCTTTGAATTATATATTAAAATGCTCATTGAGTATTTCGGAAACAGAGTTGAATATGACCCTTATAATATTGAATTACTGTTACCGGAAAAATACATGCGTTTAAAGTATCAAACGGATGCTGCAAACCAGGGATATGCAATGATGTTGAAACATAATGGTTTTATTCTTGCAGATGTAGTAGGCTTAGGAAAGACCATTATAGCCTCAATGATTATCAAGAAATTTATTTACGAAAACGGAAGCCACACCAAAGTATTGATTGTTGTACCCCCGGCCATTAAACCAAACTGGCAAAGAACAGCAACCGATTTTTTAATTGACAATCATTTACGGTATGTAACAACAGGAAGTTTAGAACATGTCTTAAATAATGACTTTACTGATTTGCCTGACGATGAATATTACGACCTTATAATTGTGGATGAATCTCATAAATTCCGAAATGATTATACTGATATGTATTTAGCATTACAGGAAATTTGTAAAACACCAAGAATAAAACCGGGTGAGAATGGCGATACAAAAAAGAAAGTGATTCTAATATCAGCTACCCCACTTAATAACAGACCGGAGGACATCGAAAATCAATTGTACCTCTTTCAAGATAAAAGAAATTCAACTTTAGATACTGTCAAAAATTTACAGGACTATTTCAAACCTATTAACGACAGGTACAAAAAATTAGCAGCAGAAACGCATTTGAATATACCGAAGCTAAAAGCACTATTCAATCAATTAAGAAATGATGTAGTAGAGCCGTTGGTAATTAGGCGAACCCGAAGGGATATTGAAAATAACGAGGAATATTTGGAAGACTTGAAGAAACAGAATATTGTATTCCCCAAAGTCGGTGACCCAGAAGAATTGCACTATCAATTAGAAGACGAATTAGCAGAATTATTTTTAGATACAGTTGATTTAATTGCAGGTGTTGATGAACAAGGTAACTCTTTGCCCTCAGCAATTCAATATTATCGTTATCGGGCAATTGAGTTTCTTGCAAAACAGGCAGACCGTAATCTTTATACGAAAGGAAAGACAACAGTACAATCCATATCCGACAGGTTAGCAGCCATCATGCGTACATTGATGGTAAAGCGGTTAGAGAGCAGTTTTTTTGCTTTTAAAGAATCATTAGGCAGGTTTCAAAAATCCTGTCAAAACATGTTGGATATGTTTGCAAATGACAGGGTTTTTATTGCTCCCGATTTAGACATAAATAAATTGAAAGAAGATGGATTGTCTGATGATGCAATATTGAAGAAAATAGAACAGAAAGGTGGTAATAACAAAGAATTTAAAGCAGATGCTTTTACAGAAGATTTTATTAAAAAGCTAAAATCCGATAAAAAGAAAATTGATTCTTTACTGAAAAGATGGGGAAACATAACCTACGACCCAAAAATGGATGAGTTTCTGAAGAACCTTGAAAATACTTTTTTTAAGAAATCAAAAAATCATAGTGGGAAGCTGGTAATATTCACAGAAAGCACTGACACTGCTAATGAGGTAAAAGCAAGATTGGAAGAAGCCGGGTATTCAAAAATTCTTTCCATTAGTTCACACAA
>CAIRTF010000068.1 GCA_903881425.1 uncultured Chitinophagaceae bacterium
CCGATCCATCTGAACACAAAGAAATCTTAATGCAGAAATTTTTGCATCATGTAGATACAGAATTAGATACTGTATTAAATGCTTATCATTTGCCATTATTTGTAATCGGTGCAGATCGTTTAATGGGTCATTTTAAACAATTAACTAAACACAGAGATGCAGTTACAGAATATATACATGGCAATTATGATAATGCAAGCATTCCTGAACTCAAAAAAATATTAGAACCACATATTGCCAATTGGAAGAAAGCGCACCAAAAAAAGCTGATAGAAGATGTGGATGCTGCTGCCGGACAAAAAAGATTAGCCATCGGTATCAAAGATGTATGGCATGAAGCAATGAATGAAAAAGGTAAACTTTTGGTTGTTGAAAAGAATTATATGTATGCCGCACAACATGGTCACTCAAAAGATGTGATCTATAAAGTAACTGACGATAAAAATTCTTTCTACATAAAAGATGCAGTAGATGATATTATTGAAGCAGTTTTGGGAAAAGGCGGCGACATTGAGTTTGTTGAAAAAGGGTTGCTGAAAAAGTATCAGCACATTGCATTGATTAAATATTATTGAACTTTTTAAAACTGAATGTTATGAAAACGATTATAGTAACAACAGATTTTTCTTCTACAGCATTGAATGCTGCAGAATATGCAACTAATATGGCATTGGGTATTCATGCCAATTTATTATTACTGCATGTTTTTCAAACACCGGTTCTGTATAGTAAAGTACCCTTAACAGTAAGCGGTGAAAGTATAATGCAGGTAGCCACTAATGAAGAACATATTAAAATAGAAGCAGAAAAAGGTCTTGAACAATTAAAAAATGAATTAACAAAAAAAACAGGCGGTAAGATAGATATTGAAACAGAAATGCGATTCGGCGTTTTTTATGATGAGTTGAAGACGCTTTGCAAAAGAATACAACCTTATGCAGTGATCATGGGCAGTCAGGGAACTACTGCAACGGAAAGATTATTCTTTGGCGGGCATACTGTTTTTGCGATGAAGCATTTAAAGTGGCCTATTATAACAGTGCCGCCTGATGCAAAATATAGCTCTGTTCAAAAAATAGTTTTGGCATGTGATTTTGATGAAGTAATTGATGTGATTGATTTAGCACCTATAGATGAAATTAAAAAAATGGTTCATGATATGAATGCTGAATTACACATTCTGAATATTGGCAAAAAAAAAATCTTTAATCCTGATTTAGTATTTGACTCTGGTTTATTAAAAGAAAAATTGGCAGAACTAAATCCTGTTTTTCATTTTATTTCAACTGATGATACAGATGAAGGCATTATCGAATTCACTGAAAAAAATAAAATTGATTTGTTGATTATTTTACCAAAGCGACATGATCTCTTAGATAAATTGATTCATAAAAGTCATACCAAGCAATTGGTATTGCATAGTCATGTTCCGGTAATGGCACTTCATCAATAAGCGTTGAAGAATGAATATTTCTAAACAATTAAAATCAAAATTATGGAACGCTTAAAAAATAAAGTAGTTATCATTACAGGTGCTGCCGGCGGAATGGGTGCAGCTGAAGCAAAATTATTTGCACAAGAAGGCGCCAAAGTAATTGCTACCGATGTTCAGGAACAAAAATTGAAGCTCTGGGTTGAAAAAGCAAAGCAGGAAGGCTTATCCATCAATTATATCAAACATGATGTGACCAGCCAAAGCGATTGGAAAAAAGTTACAGAAAAAGCAATAGAATTATATGGAAGGATAGATGTGTTGGTGAATAATGCAGGAATATATCCGGGATTTATTGATTGTGAACAAACATCCATAGAGCTTTGGGGTAAGGTTATTGCTATCAATCTTACCGGACCATTTTTAGGATGCAGAGAATGTATTCCGCATTTACGAAATGCAGGAGGTGGCTCCATTGTAAACATTGCATCTATTGCAGGCTTGGTTGGAGGTAATGGAACCGCATACTCATCATCAAAAGGTGGATTGCGATTATTAAGTAAAGACTTGGCAGTTACTTATGCAAAAGATAAGATCCGTGTTAATACAATCTGTCCGGGCGGTGTGCTAACTCCCATGACAGAAGGAATGATGGAAGCACCTGAGATGAAAGAAATGATTAAGAATATGTCACCGCAAGGTCGTATGGCAGATCCTATGGAAATAGCATGGGGTGCTTTATATCTTGCATCGGATGAATCCTCTTTTG
Source organism: uncultured Chitinophagaceae bacterium (assembly GCA_903881425.1). Classification (GTDB taxonomy): domain Bacteria; phylum Bacteroidota; class Bacteroidia; order Chitinophagales; family Chitinophagaceae; genus CAILAF01. The sequence continues at coordinate 2,202 of CAIRTF010000068.1, forward strand.
TAACAGGAGCAGATATTACCATTGATGGTGGAGCAGTGGCAAAATAAATATTGAATATGGCTACAATTAATGCAATTATTTTTTCTTAGTTTGCTTTTATTATGCTCACATCATCAAACGCTATTGTTAGTGCATTGAAACAAAAATTTCAAAAAGTATTCAATGCCCCTCCTCAATTGTTTTATTCTCCGGGACGAATTAATTTAATTGGAGAACATACGGATTATAATAATGGTTTTGTATTGCCTGCTGCTATTGATAAAGCCATTTATGTGGCTATCGCTGAAAGAAATGATGATTGTATTGAATTATATTCCTTTGAATTTAATGAGCAATTTTCTGTACATCTATCCGATATTAAACCCATTGAACATAGTTGGGTAAACTATGTGTTGGGAGTAGTGGCTCAATTAAAAAAAGATCGATATCCTGTTAAAGGATTTAGTGTAATGTTAGATGGCGATATTCCAATCGGCGCCGGACTTTCATCTTCTGCTGCTGTTGAATGTGCAGTGATCTATGCGTTGAATCAATTATTCAATCTGCAATTAAGCAAATTACAAATGGTTACTTATGCACAACAAGCAGAACATGAATATGCCGGAGTAAAATGCGGTATCATGGATATGTTTGCCAGTATGTTTGGTAAAAAAGAACAGGCTATTTTATTGGACTGCCGATCATTGGCATATGAATATATTCCTGTTCAATTAAAAGAATATTCTATTGTATTATTGAATACCAATATCAAACATTCTTTAGCATCATCTGCTTATAATGAAAGAAGAATTCAATGCGAACAGGGAGTGGAATGGGTAAAAGAAAAATATCCAAACGTTTTTTCATTAAGAGATGTTGATATGCAAATGTTAAAAAGTATTGTTGAGCTCAAAGATGGATTGGTATATCAACGATGTAAATATATTGTTGAAGAAAATATACGATTGAAACATGCCTGTGCCTATTTACAAGAAGGCAATATTACAGCCATGGGAAAAGAAATGTTTGCTACACATGAAGGATTGAGCAAAGAATTTGAAGTGAGTTGCATTGAATTAGACTTTTTGGTTGAGTATGCAAAAAATAAAAAAGAAGTAGCAGGTGCAAGAATGATGGGTGGTGGTTTTGGCGGATGTACTATCAATATTGTTGAAACAAATACATTACAGCAATTTATTGAAGATGCTACAAAAGCATACGAAGAAAGATTTAACCAACCGGCATCTTATTATATTGTTTCCATTGGAGATGGAACAGGCGCAATTACTGTTTAAACAAAAGCCTCATCTTTCGGATGAGGCTTTTTAGCAAAGGTTACATTTCAATTTTAGTGTCTTACTCGTTCATGGTTATAATTGCTTTCTCTGAAATGATCCATTCTTTCAAAGTTTTCATGTCTTTCATGTTCTTCATAACGTGGTGCAGGTCTGTAGGTATTTTCATGAGCATATACATTTCTGTCATAACCATTATTGTATCGGTTATAATTATCATGATACGCATATCTTTCTCTGTACACATCAGCATGCAACCAAGGTCTGGCTTCATTGATCTTTATTCTGCGTATCTCGTTAAAATTATATCCGCGATACATATAAGGAACATAACTGCTGAATAACCATCTGCCGCCGTCAAAGTAAACATATTGTTGTGCAGCCATTGAATAATACATATCTATATCAGGATAATAATAGTAATCATCTCCGTAATAATTATTCATAACAGGTGCAGCAACAACAGGAGAACCAATGCGAACATTAAAACCAAAACGAACCTGAGCATCAGTTTTATTTATTACACTTAAAGTAGTAATAAACATTGCGAGTAGAGTAATCTTTTTCATAACGATTGTTTTTATACTTACTGTAAATTCAAACGCAATGCCAAACCTGCCAAACACTGTTATAGAAATGTGAATGCGTAAATATTTATTTTTTACAAAATAGGAGAGAAGGATTAAACTTTTTGATAGAGAATATGTCGGGTTCACTTAATGTTCTTTATTCTTCCTCAAAAGCACGTTCAATATTTTTATCGGGTATCATCCACATAATAGAAACGGTTAAAAATAAAAACCCGGAAATAAAGGGATGAATAAATAAGGCAATGGGAATAGCAATACTGTATAAAACAATAGAGGTAATAGATTTCCAACTGGATTGTTTGGTCATTAATCTTTTTGCAGTGGCTTCATCGTAGGTTTTGCAAATAGCAGCCTGTAATATATTATAAGAGAAACCGCAACATAAAGCAAGTGCTGCATAACAGGCAACGGTAATTTTATCGAAATGATTTTCCCCCATCCATGCAGTGGCAAAAGGCACTAACGATAACCAGAATAATAAATTCATGTTTGCCCACATAATTGCTGCATTTACTTTTTTAATGGTAAATAATAAATGATGATGGTTTACCCAATAAATGGCCACAAATAAAAAACTTAAAATATAACTCAGAAATTTTGGTATCAATGGTTTAAGTGTTTCCCAATTAATTCCTTCGGTTACTTTCATTTCCAATACCATTATGGTAATGATGATGGCAATCACTCCATCACTAAATGCTTCTAATCTGTTTTTTTCCATGACAGATAATAATTTAGGTTGATTAAATATATCACAGAGTTTAGATTAGTTGAAATAAATTTGTTGTTTAGCTAAAATTATGACATCGGAAAGAAGCGAAAAATTATTAAGGGTATTACAACAACGTCAATCAAATTTAACGGTGGTAATGGAAAATGTGCAAGACCCGCACAATATCTCTGCAGTGATGAGAACCTGCGATGCGGTGGGTATTCAGGATATTTATATTTTAAATACAAAAATCCCCCGACATAAAAAGTTCGGTACCAAAAGCAGTAGTAGTGCTTTAAAATGGCTGACCATTCATCAGTTCGATAATGCTATAGCATGTTTTGAAGCATTAAGAAAAAATTATGCAACTATTTTAACTACGCATTTGTCAACCGATGCAGTGAGTTTATATGAAATTGATTTTACCAAAAGTGTGGCATTGGTTTTTGGCAATGAACATGAGGGGGTGAGTGATGAAGTAAGAAATTTGGCAGATGGTAATTTTATTATTCCGCAAATGGGCATCATTCAAAGCCTGAATATTTCTGTGGCCTGTGCGGTAAGTATTTATGAAGCGTATCGTCAGAAAAATAATGCAGGACATTATCAACAAATATCTTTGTCAAAAGAAAGAATGGATGGTTTGATGAATGAATGGGGGTTTAATAATGAGGAATCTTAAATGATGAATGTTGAATTAAAATAAAAAAATGATGAAAAAATATTTTTTAGTAATTGCTTTTTTGATTGTTGCAAATTTGATGCATGCTCAAACCATTAAAAAGTTAAAGATGGATGAAGTAGTGAAGATGATAGAAACATCTACACAGCCATTGGTGGTTAATTTTTGGGCAAGTTGGTGTCAGCCCTGTGTGCATGAAATTCCGTGGTTTGAAAAAAATATTACTGCAGATAAAACAAATAATATCAAATTGGTATTGGTGAGTATGGATTACGGAAGTGATTATCCTAAAACGGTTACAGATTTTGTAAAGAAACAAGGCTATACTTCCACAGTGTATTGGTTGAATGAAACAGATCCGAATATATTTTGTAAAAAGATTGATGCCAAATGGGATGGTACTATTCCGGTAACGGTAATGGTTAATAATAAAAAGCATTATCGTCAATTTTACAATCAGCAATTACCTGAAGCTAAATTACAAGAAGCATTGAAGGCATTGGTTCAGTAAGATTCATCTTCTTCAGAATCTTTTAATCTCTTTAATAAACGTAGGCAATAGAATAAGGCAATCACACTTCCTACGGCTAACACAAAACCCAAGCGACTTCCATATTTAAGGCTGGTATAAATACAATAAGCATTTAAAGAGAGAATAATAATGATCAATAAGTTTTTGGTAAGGGGAGAGATGTTCATAATGCAGTTTTTGGTTGAGCAGATATTACTGAGATGCTGTTGAATAAATTTTCCACATGGAATGCTTTATTTTTTTTCTACCTCTGCTAATTCTTTTTGCTGACGCTTTTCAACTTCTGCTTTTAAATAAGTGATGCTTACATTTAATTCAAAGCCGATCAATAATATCAATGAATTAAAATAGATCAACAACATTAAGATCAATACCGTTCCGATGGAACCATATACTTTATTGTAGCTGGCAAAATTATTCACCCAATAAGAGAATAAGATGGTTGCCGATAACATCATTACAGTTGATAAGATAGAGCCTGGAGACAATAAGTTCCATCTTTTCTTTACAGAAGGTGCATATTTATAAATAAGTGCAATGCCGCAGAAAAATATGCCGGTGATGATGAACCATCTGATACCGCTCCACCAGGGAATTCTGGCTCTCCGTTTCATCAAAAACAATTCTTTCAATAAAATTTCTAATTGTTCTTGTCCGATTAATACCAATGCAGATGCAATGACCAATAATATTAAGATCAATGTTAAACGTAATGCACGTAAACGACGATGAAAAATAAAACCTTTCTTTTCCTGAATAGATTTATCGAATGTTCTGATGATACCCATCATGGCATTAGATGAATAAAACATCACTAATATAAAACCCGAAGAAAATACACCCACATGTTTTTTAAATAGATCGTTCAATAAATTTTGAATCAATGTATAGGTATTGGAATTGGGGGTAAGGTCTTTAAATAAGGTTAATATCTGTTTCTGAAAATTTTGTGCATCAGGAAAATAAGGAATCACCGAAAATAAAAATAACAAAGCAGCAGGCAAGGCCATGATCAAATTAAAAGAAATAGCAGCAGCTCTTTCATTCAATCCCACTTTTTTTATTTGTTGAAAGAAAAAACGATTCACATCGTATAAAGGTATCTTTTGAAAACCGGGAATACTGATATGTTTGCTTTTGCGAATGATATAAGCAATAGGTGGTGAAGAATATATGATGCGTTCAATCTTTCTCATTGTGACGAAGCTTTCTTTTTAGCCATTTCTATATCCAAAGCTTTTTGATATTCTTTTGCATATTGACTATGTTCTGCAAAGTTGCTGCTGAAATGTGAATGTCCGCTAAAATCACTGGTTGCCACAAAAAATAAATAATCTGTTTTAGGTGCATTTAACACCAGATCAATTGTTTTTGGCGATGGTGTACAAATAGGTCCGGGTGGTAATCCTTTATTGCGGTAAGTGTTATAAGGAGAGGGATTCAATAAATATTTTTCATAGATGCGTGTCAATCCAAAATCTTTCATGGCATATTTAATGGTTGGACAAGCTTGTAAAGGCATTCGCTTGCTTAAACGATTAATATACACACTTGCTATCTTGGCTTTATCTTCTGCAATATTAGTTTCTTCTTCAACAATCGAAGCAAGCACATAAGCCTGTTGAGGTGTAAAGCCAATGTTCTCAGCTTTTTTAATTCTTTCATTCTTTTCCCAGAAGGAAAGATTGGTTGCATATAATTTATTGAATATGCTTCTTAAAGAAGTATTCCAATAAAAAGAATAGGTATCAGGAATGATAATGGTAAATGCCAAACTTGTATCAACACGATAGGGTTGCAGCGAATCATTAGAAATAAGAAAATTCATTACATTAATAGAATCTGATGAAAAACTTTTACCAATCAATCTCGCTAATTCTTCTTTTGTTCTCACTTTATTAATCACTAAATTAATTTGCGCCTGATGATTGTTCTTCAGCATTCTGACAATATTCAATAAAGTTTCATCTTTCTTCACTTCATATTTACCGGGTTTTATTTTATCCCACACTTTTAATTGAGAAGCGATTAAAGAAAATACGGTTGTATGTGTGATAATATTTTTATTTTCTAGAGTTTCTAATACCGATGCTTTATCAGTTTTACCTTCTTCTATGATGAAGTATTTTGTCTTTTCATCGAATGCTGTACCCGAACCTAATGCCAGATAAATAATTGTTCCACCGGCAATGATGATGATTATAAATATTAATGTGGCAATTCTCTTCATAAGTATTCAAGATAATAAAAAACCCTGTCGGAAAATATCTGACAGGGAAGATTATTTATTTAATAAAATTAATTACGGTTTCTTTTGTTGTGGTGTTGCAGGAACAGTATTGGCAGGTGCTGCAGATTGTGGCGCAGGTGCTGTACTGTTGGTATTTACTTTATTTAAAATAGAGGTATCACTGGTTGCTTGTTTACCACTGAAGAAAAAAGTAGAGAAAATAGAAAGCAATGCAACGATGATGGCAAATATCCAGGTTCCTTTTTCCAATACATCGGTAGTTTGTTTCACCCCCATGAATTGATTACTCAATCCACCTACATTACTTGCCAAACCGCCACCTTTAGGGTTTTGTATTAAAATAATAAATGCTAAAGCCACACAAGCTGTTACGATCAAGATCAAAAATAGAATAGTCATTTTACAGTCCTTTTAATTGTTGTATTTTGGCGGCAAAGTAAGCGGATTTTTCAGGTTCTAAAAAACTTAATTTAATAAACAGCTGAACTGCCTTGTCTACCTTGCCTTGTTTTACGAATACTTCAGCCATTGTTTCAGTTACAATTTCCTTAGCCTCATTGGATGCATTGGCAATGCCGGAGATGGCTTTTTCTAATTCCGGATCTGTGCCCAAATCCTGTGGATTAGCACTAACATTCTTCATTTTCTTCAACCAATCCGTAAATTTTAAAAATTGAGGTTGAGAATGTTTTACAGGTTCAGTCACGAACAGAAACCAGTTAGACTAAATTCTAACGAACGATAAAAGATTGCTTTGCCAGGTCCTACATACCTAGGTTCGGTGATTAGAAGTCGGGAGTTGGTAGTATTTTATCTTATTTACCAAAGAGGAGCTTGTCGGTAACACTTTTCAAACCTATCGCTTAACGAACATAAGTCGATGATGATTCTATTTGGATCTTTGACGAGGCAAAAGTTGGATTAGATTTGTGAGTCGGTGTCGACCTAGAGCGCGCGAAAGACAAACAACACTTGTGCACTCTGGCGCGTTCCGAGGGAAACAAAAATAGTTTGGCCTCCTTTGAGACGACACAGCTTATCTAACGGCACAATTAACTTATATTTTATCTATGTTAATTGTTAACTGATTTAAATTTGTTGCTTACTAAATCGGGCTGTCACTTCTAAACCTCAGTTTTGATCAACTACAGTGTGACCAGAAGGTGAAATTAAAAGCAGCCCATTTTGCACGTTATGATTGGATGTTGCTACTCACGTGAAGAATTTTAGCCAATTAGAGAGCATTATTTCAGAGAATAGTATTTAGCCTAGAGCAAAGCGGTCAATTAACCATCCAAAGGATTTCATGAATGTCTACAGCGACTCAACCCACCGAAAGCCTGAGCACTTAACCATGATACACCAATCTATTACAACGAACATAAAGTTTCACTTAAACAAATGACTAAATTTAGTAAACAAATTTGCAGCAAAATGGTAGCATTTGCTATTGACAAACTTCAGTGAAATTTGTAGCCAATCTTGTAAATATTTTACGCTCGTAAATTACGACTCTAGAGTCGAACCTGACTGGAAAATACCCCATATTTCGACCCTAGAGTCATAATTTATGAGCGTAAAATGTTTATAATATTTGCCACTGGTATCCACCACCATCCCTTGGCCAATATTATTAGCACTTTATGATCATATTTTACGACTCTCGAGTCGTAATGACTGGGACATTGCAGGCAGCATGACTCTAGAGTCGAACTTTACGATTGTAGAGTGTTTTAAGGTTGGGCACTGATAACCCGAATCTTTTGAGGCTTCGATTGTTTCCTTTGACGTTAGGCAATACTTTTTCGACGTTTCGGAACGTCCCTTGCCGTCGCCACGCGCAAACGACGTTCGCGACTGCACTTTTGATTGGAC
>CAIRTF010000069.1 GCA_903881425.1 uncultured Chitinophagaceae bacterium
CTTACATGCGTGTAACGCTCTGTGGTTTTAATATCAAAATGCCCCAGCAGATCTTTTATATATTTTATGTCTGTGCCTTTTTCTAATAAATGTTTGGCATAACTATGCCTTGACATGTGAACAGTTCCTGTTTTATTTACTTTGCTTTCTGCTTGGCTGTTTGCAGATGGATTTAATTATTAAAATAACGGAGAAAGGTTATGTAAAGAGCAATTTGCTCTTCAAATAATCCATTTTGTTTCTTTTTGAATTCAACTTGACTCATTTAGTATTTAATTCAACTCTTTTCAGGGCAATTTGCTGTAAAAAGAATGCTTTTTGGTGTTTTTTTAATCCTTTTTGTTTCAAAAAAAATCCTTTTTAAACAAAAAAGAATTCAATTGAAATCTTTGCACTTCCTTTTGAATTATTTTTACTGTAAACCGGAATTAAAAAGAGTCCAAAAGGACTCTTTTTACATTTTAAAGCACCCTTACAGAAAGCTGTTGAATGTTATTTTTAGCTTTTTACAGGTGTATTTGTTGCAGGTGCAGCAGCAGCAGTATTTCTACCCGGATAACGTTGGCTTAAATCGTCGTAAATGGTTTTGGCATTAGGTACATTTCCTTTCATGGCCTGCTTTACACTGTTGTAATACAGTAAGGCTGCAGTGTAAGCTTCGCTGCCACTTAACATAACCGTATCATCTAAATTGTCAGCAACTTGCTGTACAAGTTTAAATAAAGGTTGTAATTGTGTAACCGCATCCACATCTATCTTCATATCTGCTACGGATAAATAGGGTGGAATAAATTCCGGATTGGTAGTAGAGTAATCTACTATCTTGTTTACAAAGGCAACAGATTTGTCGCTCATTTTTAATAAGCTTTTTCTGTCATCTGCTGATAGTGTAATTACATAAGGTGCTAAAGCTGTTTGCAGATCAGTAATTAATTTGCTGATGTTCTGTAATTCGGCAGCAGGTATATTTACTGCTACTAAGTTTTGTTGTGACATAGGTTTTGTTTTTTGTTATTGGATAATAGCATCCGATAACAAAACTATTCAGGTGTATGCAGCCAAAAAAAGGGAAAAACACCTTTTTTTTAATCGAAATATTTTCTTATATATCGTCGGTGATTTGTTGATGCAATACCCAACAAACCACTAATTTTAATCCATCAATATTTTAAATCTGTTGTATGAAAAAAATATTTGTCATCAGTTGTTTATTTATTGTGTTGAGTAGTCAGGCACAACAAAATAATCAACCAACAAAAGAAAATCTGGCTGCACGTGAATGGTTTCAAAATGCCAAATTTGGTTTGTTTATTCATTGGGGTGCATCGAGTGTATTGGGTGCCGGCGAATGGGTAATGAATAACAGAGGCATCCGTGCAGATGATTATAAAAAGTTATTGCAGTTTTTTAATCCAACAGAATTTGATGCTGCAAAATGGGTAAGCATGGCAAAGAATGCAGGCATGCAATACATTACTTTTATAACACGCCATCATGATAGCTTCAGTAATTGGGATACCAAACAAACCGATTGGAAGATTACCAACACTATTTATAAAAAAGATGTATTGAAATTATTGGCCGATGAATGTCATAAACAAGGCATTAAATTGTTTGTGTATTATTCTTTGGTAGATTGGTTTCGCTCCGATTATCCTTATGAAACAGGTAAAACAGGCAAGGCTTCGGGCAGAACAGAAAAAAGTAATTACAACAGTTATTTGAATTTTATGAAAGCACAATTAACAGAATTGCTTTCTGATTACGGAGAGATCAGTGGTGTATGGTTTGATGGTTATTGGGATCAATTGGATAATGATACCGATAAAAATTTACCATCAAAAATAGATTGGCGTTATCAAGAGATCTATTCTTTGATTCATAAGTTACAACCGCAATGTTTAATTGGCAATAACCATCATTTAGCGCCATTGCCCGGAGAAGATTTTCAAATGTTTGAAAAAGATCTGCCCGGAGAAAATAAAGGCGGCTTAAGCGGACAAACCATTTCTCATCTTCCATTAGAAACCTGCGAAACCATTAATAATTCATGGGGTTTTAATATTGCAGATCATAGTTATAAATCAACCAAACAAATTATTGATCTGTTGGTAAGGGCATCGGGTTATGGTGCTAATTTATTGTTGAATGTGGGTCCGATGCCCAATGGTGTTATACAACCCGAATTTGTAAGCCGATTAAATGAAGTAGGTAATTGGTTGAAACAATACGGTGCTACAATTTATAGCACTCAAGCAGGATTTATGAAGCCGCAGGATTGGGGAGCCATTACGCAAAAGGAGGATAAAATTTATTTGCATGTGCTGAATAAAAAAGAGGATAAACTTTTTATTGAAATACCTTTTAAAATAAATACTGCAAAATATTTTAATAACGGCAACAAAGTAGAAGTGAAAAATGTTTCCAATAAATATTGGATGATAGACCTGAAAGATGCAGATGCCAATGCTTTGGATAATGTAATTGAATTATCGGTTACTAAATGATGAAGAGACTATTTTTTTATTGCTTATTTTTTTGTGCCTGCACTTTTTCAATAGGGCAGCAAAAAAACACCGATTCGCTGAAAATTAATGCTGCTAATACTTTGGATGAAGTAGTTGTTACTGCTTTTCAATCAAAAATAAAATGGAAAGATGCGCCGATGGCCGTAGCATTCATTAATCAGGCTCAATTACAAAATATTTCTGTTAATACTGTATTGCCTTCATTGAATAGTGTAACCGGTGTTAGGGTAGAAGAGCGTTCACCTGCCAGTTATCGCATTTCTATTCGTGGCAGTACATTGCGTTCGCCATTTGGTGTACGAAATGTAAAAGTATATTGGAATGATATTCCGTTAAGCGATGGCGGCGGCAATACGTATATCAATTTGGTTGAAATGAATCAATTGAATGGAGTAGAAATTATTAAAGGCCCTTCGGGTAGTGTATATGGTTCGGGAACAGGAGGTGTTATTTTATTAAAATCAAATCCATCTTTCCTGCAACAACAAAAAAATAATTTTACTGCAAGTGTTTCCGGCGGATCATTTGGATTGTTGAATGAGAATGTAAATTGGTCTCATCAACAGAAAAATTTTTCCATGAGTGTGCAACAAACACATCAGCAAGCGGATGGTTACAGAATACAATCGGCTTCAAGAAAAGAGGTGATAAAATGGGATGCACAATTATCATTGAAGAATCATCAATTACAGTTTTTATTTTTTTATACTAATCTATTTTATCAAACACCCGGCGGATTAACCAAAGTGCAAATGCTGCAAAACCCAATGGCAGCAAGGCTTGCATCAGGAACATTACCGGGAGCAGTGCAGCAACAAACAGCTATTTATAATGAAACAGTTTTTGCCGGAATAAACGATCATTGGACTTTGAACAAAGATTGGAACATTGAAACAGTTGTAATGGCCAATCATACAGCTTTTAAAAATCCATTTATTACTAATTATGAATTGCGTGATGAAACCAATAGCGGATTAAGAACAAATATTCAATATCATCATGCATTCAATAATGTTAATACTCAATGGACAACAGGAGCGGAGTGGTTAAGCAATCATTCGCATATTGATGATTACGGCAACAGAAGTGGTGTGAAAGATACTGTTCAATTTAAAGATGATGTTTTTGCCAATCAGTGGTTTGTTTTCTCTCAACTGCAACTGATTATCGGAAAATTAAATTTCAGTTCCGGTGTCAGTTTGAATAATCAACTATATAATTACAAAAGATTTACTGATCCGTCTTTTAAAGAGTATGTTCATTCAAATAATACCAATGTGCTCACTCCGAGGTTTGCAATATCTTATCCGCTGAATAAAAATATTTCTTTGTATATGCTTGCTGCCAAAGGGTTTTCGCCGCCTTCATTAGCAGAGATCCACCCATCAGATGGATTATTTCATTCCGAATTAAAACCTGAATACGGATGGAATGAAGAAGCAGGTATAAAAGGAAGTATATTCCATCAAAGATTTTCATTCGATTTGGCTTTTTATTATTTTAATTTAAATGATGCTATTGTCAGCAGAAACAATGCAGCAGGCAATCAATACTTTGTAAATGCAGGCGGTGCGGAAGAAAAGGGCATTGAATTGTTCATGCAATATCAATTATTGAAAGATGCGGATCGTTTTTTTAAATCGTGTAAAGTATTCAGCAGTTACAGTTATCAGCCGTATTATTTTTCAACGTATTATCAGGGAACGAATAATTATTCCGGTCATCAGGTAACAGGTGTGCCGCAAAATATTTTTGTTGCAGGAATTGAAACACAGACAGTTCAACAATTTTATTTGAATGTTTTATATAATGCAGTTTCTTCTATTCCATTAACTGATGCGAATGATGAGTATGCCAATGCCTGTCATTTATTGCAATTCAAATTCGGTAAATATTGGAAGATGAATAAAATAAGATACCATGTATTTCTTGGCGGAGATAATTTATTGAATGAATTGTACAGTTTGGGAAATGATATTAATGCAGCCGGCAGAAGGTTTTATAACCCTGCTGCAACAAGAAATTTTTATGCAGGTATTAATTTGTCTTGGTAACAACTTCAAGCGGGCATCTTTTATTTAGCATGCAAACTTTACGGATATTTGTAACACATAACGCATCACTCATCACTAACAATTCAAATAACATATTATCTTCTCCTATTGAATACCTGAAAGGTGTGGGTCCTTTGCGTGCTGATATGTTGAAGAAAGAATTGGGCATTTTTACTTTCAATGATCTGTTAGAACATTTTCCGCATCGGCATATTGATAAAACAAAAGTTTCAGCCATTAGTGATATTACACCGCAAACAGAATTTATACAAGTTGCAGGAACATTAATGAGTTATGAAATAGTTGGTGAAAAAAGATCAAAACGTTTGGTGGCGCAATTGGCAGATAAAACAGGAAAATTAGAACTGGCTTGGTTTCAGGGCATTCAGTGGGTACAAAAAGGATTGCATATCGGTGCTAATTATTTAGTGTTTGGCAGAACAACTTTCTTTAATGGTAAACCGCAAATTGTTCATCCGGAAATGGAGATCATCAATCCGGAACTTGCTGAAGTAAAGAATTTTTTAGAGCCTGTTTATCCAACTACTGAAAAATTAAAAGCAAAAGGATTGAATGGAAGGCAGATCGGTAAACTCACTTTCACTTTATTATCACAATTGACTGCAAAAGATATTGAAGAAAATTTGCCGGCTGATATTCTGCAGAAATTAAAACTCATTAAAAGATATGAAGCCTATCGCTCTGTTCACTTTCCGCAATCAATAGCAGAACATGAGGCAGCATTAAAAAGATTAAAGTTTGAAGAACTGTTTATTGCACAAGTGCGTATGAATTTAATTCGTTTGCAAAGACATAAAGTGAGCAGAGGCGCCATCTTTGAAAAAGTAGGAAATTATTTTAACGATTTTTATAATCATCATTTACCGTTTCAGTTAACGAATGCGCAAAAAAGAGTCATCAAAGAAATAAGAACAGATACCGCTCGTGGCCATCAAATGAATAGATTATTGCAAGGTGATGTGGGTAGTGGTAAAACTATTGTTGCATTGTTAAGTATGTTATTGGCTGCTGATAATGGTTATCAAAGTTGTTTGATGGCTCCTACGGAGATCCTTGCCAGACAACACTTTTACAGCCTGAGCGAATTGTTGAAAGAGATGAATGTAGAAATAAGATTATTAACCGGCAGTACCAAAACAGCAGAGCGAAAAGAAATTTTAAAGGGATTATTGGATGATACGATTCATTTTGTAGTAGGTACTCATGCCATTATTGAAGAGATCGTTCAATTTAAAAATTTAGGATTGGCCATTGTAGATGAACAACATCGATTTGGTGTGGCACAACGTGCAGCATTATGGAAAAAAGGAAATACACCGCCGCATATTTTAGTAATGACGGCCACACCCATTCCAAGAACATTGGCGATGACCGCTTATGGTGATTTGGATTACAGCGTGATTGATGAATTACCTCCTGGCAGACATCCCATCAATACGGTTCATCGCAATGAACATGCAAGAGCGAAAGTGATGGATTTTGTGAAAACAGAAATTGAAAAAGGAAGACAAGTTTATTTTATCTATCCATTGATAGAAGAAAGTGAGAAGATGAGTTATGAAGATCTGATGCAGGGATATGAGCAAGTAAAAAGTTTTTTTCCTGAACCCAAATACAAAATTAGTATGGTGCATGGCAGAATGACTGCCGAACAGAAAGACACTAACATGCAAAGATTTGTTCATGGCGATACTCAAATAATGGTTGGAACAACTGTTATTGAAGTAGGCGTGAATGTGCCCAATGCAAGTGTGATGGTAATAGAGAGCAGTGAAAAATTCGGTCTGTCACAATTGCATCAGTTGCGGGGAAGGGTAGGAAGAGGCAGTGAAAAAAGTTTTTGCATCCTTTTAACAGGTAGTAAAGTCAGCGTTGAAGCCAAAGAACGTATCAAGATAATGTGTGCCACCAATGATGGCTTCAGAATTGCAGAGAAAGATTTGGAATTGCGTGGTCCGGGTGATATTGAAGGCACGAGACAGAGTGGGGCATTGAATTTTAAGCTGGCAAGCATCATCAATGATAAAGAGTTGTTATCTGTTGCAAAACATGAAGCAGAAAAGTTAATGGATGAAGATGCAGATTTAATTATGGCAAAAAATTTGCAGTTGAAACAATACCTTCAATCGCAAAAAGGTAAAACGGGTTGGAGTAAGATATCGTAAATGGAAGGAAATTAAGTAGATTTATAATCCCTCTGATGAAAGGAATAAAGTATATAGCTTGTATAATCATTCTGCATTGTTCATTAAATAATGTTAAGGCACAATCGTATCTCGAATTTGTAGAAAATAAAGGTCAGTGGGATAAAAATATTTCTTTTAAAGGTCAAATGACCAATGGCTCTTTCTTATTAAAACCCGATGGCGGTTACAGAATGGTATTGCATAATACACAGGAATTATCTGCCATTGCGCAATATTATCATGGTCAATCAAATACTGCATCCGATAAAAAATCAGCTTCCTCCAATAACACAGATATTGTTTTACACTCACATGCATACGAAGTAAAATTTTTAAATGCCAATCCCCATCCTTCTGCAGTGCCGGATAAAGCATTGAATACTTACAATAATTATTTTATTGGCAATGATCAAAGCAAATGGGCAAGTAATTGTAAAATTTATCAGGCTATTACTTATAAAAATGTTTATCCAAATGTTGATGTTCGTTATTACACCGGCAGCATCGGCCAATTAAAATATGATATTGTAGTTAATCCCGGTGGTGATGTAAATAAGATTGCTTTATATTTTGACGGGGCAGATGCATTAAAAATAAAAGAGGGATCATTATCCATTAAAACATCGGTAGATGAAGTAAAAGAAATGCCGCCTTACAGTTATGTGGTGGCAGATGAAGGTAGGCAACAAACCGATTGCAATTATGAAGTGAAAGGGAATATTGTACGGTTTACAGTAAAGAATTATTCGCCCGATAAAACATTGGTCATTGATCCGACATTAGTATTCTCCACTTTTACGGGAAGTACAGCAGACAATTGGGGTTACACTGCTACTTATGATAATGCAGGAAATTTTTATGCAGGAGGTATTGTATTTAATACAGGTTTTCCGGTTTCAAATGGTGCATTTCAATCAAGTTTTCAAGGTGGTACCATTTACAGTGGAGTAGCAAGTGGATTTGATATGGGCATCATTAAATTTGATCCATCCGGTGCTAACAGAATATATGCAACTTATATTGGAGGTGCAAAGGGTAATGATCAACCACATAGTTTAATAACCGATGCATCAGGCAATTTAATTATTGCAGGAAGATCAACTTCATCGGATTATCCTTCACCTGTTCAAAATTATGGAAGCGGTGGTGGTTGGGATATTGTGATCACTAAATTAAATGCTACAGGAACTGCATTAATCGGTTCAACCAGAATTGGCGGTACAGGCGATGATGGTGTGAACATTGGCGATAAATATGGCTCACCTATTAAAGCAGATGCATCTTTAAGAAGAAATTACGGAGATGATTCAAGAAGCGAAGTGATATTAGATAATGCAGGAAATATTTATGTAGCATCTTGTTCTCAATCAAAAGATTTCCCTGCCATTAATGCTATACAAACAACCAATAATGGCGGTTTGTATAAACAAGATGCAGTAGTTATAAAAACAGATGCTACTGTTAGTTCAGTTTTATTTTCAACTTATTTAGGTGGCACCGGTGATGATGCTGCTTTTGTAATTGATCTGAATCCGGGTAACAATAATATTTATGTAGCAGGTGCTACATCCAGTTCAGATTTTCCGGGTGATAATACTAATACTGTTTATCCATCTAATCAAGGTGGATTGTGTGATGGATTTATTTCTATACTGAGTAATGATGGTTCGCAATTAATTAAAACAACTTATTTCGGAACCTCCGGTGCTGATGTGATTTATGGAATCAAATTTGACAAATTCAGTTTTCCCTACATAACCGGTACAACTACTACCGTAAGTATGCCCATTGTAAATTCTATCTGGAATACTTCTAATGCAACAGGTATTCAACAAAAAACAGGTAATCAATTCATCACAAAATTAAGTGCCGATCTAAGTACAGTAATTTATTCAGCTAATTTTGGCACAGCCAATGCAACAGCACCTAATATTTCTCCTACTGCTTTTCTAGTAGACAGATGTGAGAATATTTATGTATCTGGTTGGGGCGGAAAAGGAAATACTATAGATAATTATCCAAGCGCCGGAACACAGGGACTTGCAATAACAGCCGGTGCTATTCAATCAACAACTGATGGAAGTGATTTTTATTTTTTTGTTTTAGAAAAGAATGCACAATCTCAG
This sequence comes from uncultured Chitinophagaceae bacterium, assembly GCA_903881425.1. Classification (GTDB taxonomy): domain Bacteria; phylum Bacteroidota; class Bacteroidia; order Chitinophagales; family Chitinophagaceae; genus CAILAF01. The sequence continues at coordinate 8,916 of CAIRTF010000069.1, forward strand.
TTGTATGGAAGTTTTTTCGGACAAGTCAATGGAAATTATCCCGATCATGTAGATGGTGGTACCAGCAGGTTTGATAAGAATGGAATTATTTATCAGGCTGTTTGTGCCAACTGTTATGGTGGCGCAAGTTTTCCAACTACACCCGGTGTTTGGGCTCCAATAAATGGAACAACAGACAGAACAGGCGTGCCACAAGGATGTAATTTAGCAGCCATTAAAATTGCTTTTAATTTAGCAGGATTGTCTTCGGGTATACAAGCAAGCGTAAGAGGAATTATAAGAGATACATCAGGTTGTGTTCCTTTATCTGCCAGTTTTAAAGACACTGTTGGATTAGCCAAAACATATATCTGGAATTTCGGAGATGGTTCACCAAACGTTACAACTTCTGCAGATACTATTTCTCATACATTTAATTTGGTGGGTGTTTATCAAATAAGATTGGTTGCAGTTGATTCTAATTCATGCAATATTTCAGATACATCTTATACTACTTTGCGTGTAAGAAATGATGATGCTTCATTGGCAATGAGTGCGTTTAAATTACCACCCTGTTCATCACTTACTTTTGAATTCGATAATAATTCTGTTCCGGCAATCGGCAAGCCTTTCAAATCAAATTCATTTCAGTTGGTCTTTGGAGATGGCAATTCGCAAATTACTGGAATACAACCTGTGCAACATACTTATGCAAGTATCGGAACATATAATACCAGATTGGTTTTATTAGATACCAATTATTGTAATTATCCCGATAGTATTCCATTAACCATAAGAATTGCAGCTAATGTAAAAGCACAATTCACTACACCATCAACCGGATGTGCACCTTATAAAGCAGTCATTAATAATACCTCTGTTGGCGGAGCGCAATTCAGTTGGGACTTTGGTGATGGAACAACATCTACTCAAGCCAATCCTCCTGTGCATTTATATAATAATGTTGGTACATATACCATTCGATTGATTGTTACAGATACTTCTACCTGTAATAAAGTAGACAGTACCAATTTCACCATAACAGTTAGTGGTAAACCAACATCATCATTCACTTATTCACCACAACCGCCGCAAGCGAATACGGCTGTGGTGTTCACGAATAATTCAACAGGCGGTATCAATTATAAATGGGTATTTGGTGATGGAGATTCTTTGACCACATCAAATATTTTGCAGCCTGTCAGTCATATTTATAATGCAACACAAGTGTTTAATACTTGTTTAATCACTACCAATAGTTCGGGTTGTATGGATACAGTTTGTCAACCAATTCATGCCATTATAGTTCCCGGCTTTGATGTGCCTACTGCATTTACGCCCAATGGTGATGGAGTGAATGATAAAATATTTGTACGCGGATATGGTATTGCAAAAATGGAATGGCAGATATATAACAGATGGGGCACATTGGTTTTTGTTTCAACGAGTACGAGTGTTGGATGGGATGGAAATTATAAAGGACAATTGCAACCACAAGATGTTTATCATTATACATTGCAATTAGAATTCAGTGATAAATCGAAAGCAACAAAAGCAGGCGATATAACTTTATTAAGATAACGTGAAGCATTATTTAAAACATATCATTCATTTTTTTATCATCCTTGTTTTGATAACAAAGATCAATGCACAGGATCTGCATTTCTCTCAATATTATAATGCACCCTTATTAGTGAATCCTGCTAATACCGGATTTAATCCTGAATACGATTATCGTATTGGCGGCAATTACAGAAATCAATGGGCGAATGTTGGCGGCAATCCTTATAAGACAATGAGTTTATGGGGCGATGCTAAATTATTCAACGAACGTTTTGAAACAGGTTGGATGGGTATTGGCGGTGCTATTTTGAACGATGTGGCAGGCAGTGGTAGTTTAACTTCTACCAAAGCATTTGCCAATGTAGCCTATCATCAATTATTAAGCGATAATAGTTTATTGAGTGTGGGCGTGGGTTTGGGCTATGTGCAAAAAAGTATTGATATCAGTAAATTAAGTTTTGATGATCAATGGAATGGAAAATTCTTTGATGTGAATGTAAATCCGAATGAACCTTTCGTGTATAGCGCTACACATTATTATGATTTTAATGCCGGGATTAATTATGCATGGTTCGCATCGGATAATGTTTATTTGAATGCCGGATTAAGTGTGATGCATATCAATCATCCGCATGAAGGTTTTTTTGCGCCTTCTTTCAATGATCAATTGGCAAGAAGATATACAGGGTTTTTGAATGCGAGTATTAAAATTCAAAATTTGTGGATCATCAATCCAAATATTTATGTAAGTAAGGTAAGGTCTGCTGTTGAAACAGTTGTTGGATTTAATGCAAACAGAAATTTAAGCGGCGATGGTACACAACAATTGGTGTTAGGATTGTATTACAGAAATAGTGATGCATTAATTCCGGTAATTGGTTTTGAATTAAATGATACCAAGATCACTTTTAATTATGATGCTACAATCTCATCATTGGGAACGTACAATGGAACACAAGGTGCGTATGAAGTTTCAATTGTAAAAAACGGATTGTATATAGGAAAGAATAAATCTGCGAAGAGTTTAAAATGTCAGCCACCGAGATTTTAAAACAAAGTTTGTACACCATGTGTAATTCTGAACTCGTGTTGTAATAACCATTTCTTTCTCCATAAACCGCCGGAATAACCTACTAAAGTTTTATCACTTCCAATAACTCTGTGACACGGAACAATGATGGCAATTTTATTTTTTCCATTCGTACTGGCTGCTGCACGAATTACTTTGGGGTCGCCTAATCTTTTTGCTAAGTCTAAATAACTGATGGTTTTGCCATAAGAAATTTCTAATAATTCATTCCAGACTCTCTTCTGAAACTCAGTCCCATCTTGGTGTACAGGGATATTAAAAACTTTTCTTCTCCCTTGAAAAAATTCAATTAGTTGTTCTGTGCATTGATGAATGACATCACTGATACCCGGTTCGCCATGTGCTATTTGTTCTTTGTTGTCAACAAAAGTTAGTTCAGCAATATAATGTTCTGTGCCGCCGATTTTTAATAATCCAATCGGGCTTTCATAATATGTATAATAGAGCTCATTCATTAGCCAATACGTTGTCCGTTTTTAGTTTGTGTATCTGTGCGCAATAAAATTACCTGATTATTTTCATCATACACACCTAATACCAAACATTCGCTGAAAAAGTTGGCAATTTGTTTTGGAGGAAAATTCACTACAGCAATAATTTGTTTACCGATCAGTTCTTCTTTTGTATAATGATATGTGATTTGTGCAGAGGATTGTTTAATGCCGAATTCGCCAAAATCAATTTTTAATTGATAAGCGTGTTTCTTTGCATTGGGAAAATCATTGGCTTCGATGATGGTGCCGCAGCGCATTTCTATCTTGCTAAAATCGTCCCAATTGATACTCATAAAAAAGCCTCTTTGATTGAGGCTTTAAAGTAAAGAAATTTTATTGATGCATTTATGATCAGATTAATCCAATATAGCCGCCAACTCTATTAATTCTTTTTGTTTGTATTCATTGGAAGGAAGATCGAAACATTTAGCCACTTCTTCAATCAATGTTTGAATAATGCGTTTGTGAGATATGGGTTTATAATAAGACGGAACTGGCGGAACAGAGATTCTTTTAAAATAATTTTCAATATCCTGATGCGAATAGGCTTGTCCGTTAATACCATCTACATAAAAATGAATTTTTTCCTGCGGATGACCGATATGTGTGGCCGGATCATAATCGGAATGATAAAATGCAATCACCATTTGTTTAGGAATATTGATGATCTTGGCATTAATGTCTAACAATTCACACATCACCTGATAAATAATACCATTGCTGATAGCATTGCCTTTTTTTGTTTCCAATACTTTATGTAAAAAGAATTCATCCGCATTTTTATAATTTACTTCAACACCTTTTAAATTATAATAATTATACATAATGCTCGATAAAACATTGGCTTGCTCTAATGGCGTCAGGTAACTATTCAATTCTAACCATACATTTCTTCTGATTTTTTCAATGTCCTGTAATACAGGCGTAGTGTGCAGGTCAGGATATTGAAATTTAGAAACCAATAAAGCACCGAATAAGAGATCATGGTATGCGCCATCTCTCCATTCGGTAATATCATTTTTCAAATCAGTGAAATGCAAACGATGTATCAGCATTTCAATTCTGCTTTGTACATCTTCATGCAAAGTATTCTCCCATAAATTCTCCAAATTCGGAATGATACCTTTTCCAAATTCAATGATCTTCTCCGAAACGGTGGAATACACTTCCTCGTCCGGATCATCAATCAGGTTAAATAAGGCATTGATTTGGTTGGTCTGGTTCATAACAAATTATTTTGAGTGATGGTAACCAGTTCATTAACGATGAATATTGCGTTACCATTTCATTATCAAATGAAGATATTTTTCCCCAAAACTGCACGAACAAGTTGTTCGATTACTGTGGAAAGAAGTTTTTGCACGTATGCAATGTTTTATAAAAGTTTACGTTCAGTCGTTTTTTAGTTCTCCACTTGTCAATTATTAACAGCATTTATAACGATTTTGAAGTTAACTTGCAGCCGTTAAAAATCAGATTATGTCAGTTAGTTCAATCACACCCAAATTTTCTTCTGTAACCAACAATTCGCTGCATGCAGAATTAAGAAAAAGAGTGCAGGAATATTTTGATTCAAAAGGTATTTCTACAACAGGTAATATGAGCCTGTTTACCAAAGCCATTTTATTAGTGAGTTTATTCATTATTGTATATGCGCATTTATTATTATTTACACCGGCTTGGTATTTTGCTGTTGCAGAATGTGTGTTGTTAGGTTGTTTAATTGCAGCCATTGGTTTTAATGTAATGCACGATGGAAGTCATGGTAGTTTTAGTAAATACAAATGGAAAAATAAATTAGCAGCTTATTCGGTGAACATGTTGGGCGCTAATCATTTTATGTGGAATATGAAACACAATATGATCCATCACAGTTTTACCAATGTTGATGGTGTGGATGATGATATTGAAATTGGTTTTTTAATGCGTATGGCACCTACACAAAAAAGATTCTGGATGCATCGCTTCCAACATTTTTATTTTGCTTTCTTATATATGTTGTTGTATGTGTTCTGGATTTTCTTTACCGATTATCAAAAATATTTTACACAAAGAATAGGAGAGATGCCATTGAAAAAAATGACCTTGAAAGATCATTTGGCTTTTTGGGTAATTAAAATTTATCACGGATTTGTTTTTATTGCATTGCCCATAATGTTGGTGGGTTGGTTGCATTGGTTGGTTGGGTTTTTAACTTTTAGTTTAGTAGCCGGATTTATTTTAAGTATTGTGTTTCAATTGGCACATACTGTGGAAGGAACCGAATTTCCGGTGGCACAAATGCCTGCCAATAAATTACCCGATGAATTTGCAGAACATCAAATTAAGACCACTGCTAATTTTGCTACCAGAAGTAAATTGGTGAGTTGGTTAGTGGGCGGATTAAATTTTCAAATAGAACACCATTTGTTTCCTAAAATATCGCATGTGCATTATCCTGCTATCAGTAAAATTGTACGCACAGTTTGCGGCGAATATCAATTGCAATACATCGAATATCCAACAGTGCGTAAAGCGATAGTAGCGCATGTAAAGTTTTTAAGACAGATGGGTAAATATGATTAATAAAATAATTTCTTTATAAAACAAAAGCCTCAAATAAAATTCGAGGCTTTTTTATTAAATAAAATTTTAGAATGCGTTATCTGATCAATGTTACTGTTCCTTGTTTTGTGTAGTGAACATTATTATGATTAATATAATCAATCAGCCAAATATAAGTTCCTATTTGTTGATCATAACTTTTTACTTTTCCATCCCATCCTTTTGAAGCATCGGTAGTTGAAAAAATAATTTGCCCGTATCTGTTATATACTTTCATATTAAAACTTATGGGTGCCTGAAAATATTTTACTTTAAATACATCATTCAAACCATCACCATTTGGTGTAAATGCAGTGGGCACATATATTTCATCACTGCATTTTTCAAAAGTTATTTGTTTGGATGATTGGGCTGTTCCGCAACTATTACTAATACTTACTTTGTACAATCCGCTTTGCGTTGCAGAGTAAGTAGCATTAGTAGAACCATCCTGCCATTGGTAAGTTGACACTGCATCGGTATAAGCATTTAACTTAACAGTATCGCCATTGCATGCAAGCGTATCTTTACCCAATACATTAGCATCGGGTATTGCGGGCCACGCAACCTGAAACGAATCGGATAATAAACAAAACGAATCGCTTTGCGCCCTGCATTGATAATAACCTTCGCCATAATTATTTGCCGTTACCGATAAACTATTTTTATTTTCTCCGTTTAAGGCATTGCCATTTTTATACCATTGAAAAGAAGCTGTTGATAAACTTGCATCGGTTGATTGTAATAATAAACTAATTGCTTTATTGCAAACCGAACCCGAAGCAATATGTATAAAAGGCATTGCAACAGTTGATTGATACAATTGTAAATTATCTAAAAAATAAGAATAGTTACCGACATTAGGTAAACCATGCCATGTAATTGTATCTGTTGGTTGTACATTTATTGTATCACATGAAGGACCTAAAGCAATAACATTAATATTTTGTTGAGGTCTAAATTGAATGCTTGTTTTTACCCATGTACCCGTATCACCATTTACAACAGTACTACCTAAAGGTATCCATCCGACATCTGCAAGGCAATTACGAACTTTTGGTGGTGTCGACGGTAATGTAGAATAATCTGCCCAACCAAAAAGTGTAAATTTTTCTGATGATGGTGAATAAGGTGGAAATAGATTATTAAGATAATCAGCATAGGTTACTGAATCTCTGCCGTTATAAGTAGTAAAATATCCAACGAATAAATTATAATTCATTCGCTTACCAAAGCCTACATAAAAACTAAGTGTATATAAACTATCTTTTAATAAAGGTTGTTTTAGGTGAGTAGCAACATACGATTTTATAGCAAACGTATCTTCATGTATAGCAGTAATAGCATTATCGTTTATACCAACTACACTATTACCATCTGGAATAGGTTGAGGTACAATTGGAAAAATAGGAGACCAATAAAAAAGACTATTAGTATTTTGCAAATAGACAGTTCTTATATAATTAGCCATAGTAACTGTTGGGATCGCATAATTAGAACAACTATTAAAAAAACCAACAGTCATGCGGGTAGTTGGTTCAAACCAACTCGGTAATTGATTTAAATAAGGATGCACATAACCTGATGGGCAAGGCACTGTATCAGATGCTTCAAACGAAGGATTGGGAATTATGTTAATTGGTTTTAAAGGAAATTTGGCACAATTATTTTGTGCCGGTGTTATAACTGCTTGGCAAAGAAAAAATAATATAAGTATAAAATTTTTCATTAATTATTAA
>CAIRTF010000070.1 GCA_903881425.1 uncultured Chitinophagaceae bacterium
GATTTTTTAGAGCAGCGAACACATATGAATGAATATTTGAACAGTGTATGGGACTTGATCGATATAACGGTAGAGGATTATTTGCAAAGAGATTTTTCTCATTTGCAGATCAATTTTGGTTGTACGGGCGGACAGCATAGAAGTGTGTATGCGGCTGAGCAAACGGCGAGGCATTTGCGGAATAAGTATAAGGTGAAGGTTAGATTAAATCATACTAACGAAGCGAATTGGAGAACCCCCAGCCCCCTTGAGGGGGATGAAAACGGTACCCCCAGCCCCTGAAGGGGAGTTGGAAACGTTTCAGAACAAAGTGTTGAATAAAAGTAATATTACTTGCATTTTAAAATGGTGAAGCATTTAATAAAAAATTAAAAATAAATGAGTGACGGTAACAATTCCCCTTTAGGGGTTAGGGGTATGATATTAGCGGCAGGTTTGGGTACCCGCCTGAAACCCTTTACCGACCAACATCCTAAAGCATTGGCAATAGTGAATGGAAAATCTTTGTTGCAAAGAAATATTGAATACTTACAACAGTTTGGCATTAAAGATGTGATGGTGAATGTGCATCATTTTGCCGAACAGATCATTGATGCGATAAAAATAAATAATGGTTGGGGATCTGACATTACCATAAGTGATGAAACCAATGAAGTATTGGAAACAGGCGGCGGCTTACAAAAAGCAAAATGGTTTTTAGCGCAAGAAGAAAATTTTGTATTGATGAATGTAGATGTATTAACCAATCTGCCATTCAATAAAATGATGGAGCAACATTTACAACAAAAGCCATTAGCAACATTGGCGGTAACCAACAGAGAAACATCCAGATATTTTTTATTCAATAAACAAAATGAATTGTGTGGTTGGAGAAATGTACAAACAGGTGAAGAAAAAATTATCCGAAAAGAAAAGGATTTAATACAAAAAGCATTTAGTGGTATTCATATCATCAACAGCAAGATATTTTCTTTGATACAACAAGAAGGGAAATTCTCGATGGTAGATGTGTATTTAAATTTATGCAAAAATCATATCATTCAATCTTACGATCATTCCGCTTCAAAATTTATTGATGTGGGTAAACCGGAGAGTATTGCAAAAGCAGAAAACATGTTTGTTTAGTTGCAGGGTACTAATTATTAGTTACCGGTTGCAGGTTACAAGTAGATTAACCGCAGAATGCAAAGTTCACTCAAAGTAACGCAAAGAAAAAGGGATCATGGATAGAAGTCAACATTCTATTATCATTAAACTAATCACAAGGGAATATAAAACAGGACATGTGAACTATCTCAAAACGCAAGGACTTACCTGCAACCGGTAACCTGAAACTTGCAACTCGTCAGACTTTCACATAAATTTTCTTCCTGTCCATCACATACACAATACTCCAATAAAAAGCAATCATACATAAAGCATACACCAAAGAACCCACCCGAAGATCGGTGGCGATGTTTTTACAAATATGTTCATAGAACCAACCGAACGGAGAAACATACACGGGTTTATTGGTAACGGGGTCGATAGAATTGGTGATGCGAATCAATCCCAAGAGTCTTGGTAAAAAACCACTTAGTACAAAAATGAATAAAGGGTTCTTTCCAAACACATCAAAGAATTTACTCCATGCACCTTTGATTGCTTTGAATTCAATTAAATAAATTAAAGTAGCAATAGACAGAATGGCCAAGCCGGATGTGTAAATCGTATAACTGCTGGTCCATATTTTTTTATTGATCGGATACACCATATCCCAACAATACCCGGCTAACAATAAAACTGTTCCTGCTACAAAAAGATTGGATAACATTTCATGTGTTTTGCCTTTTTGCTGAATATATTGCCCCACAAAATATCCGAAAATCACCTGAACAATAGCAGCAGTGGTACTCACCAATCCTTCCGGATCAAATGGCACACCTTCACCTTTGTACACATGCGGAATGCCGAATAAATTGATATCTACCTGTGTTCCAAAAAATCCATTTAAACTGTATGGATCTGTTGCATTACCCAAAGTAAAACTCAGGAACCAGTAGACTAATAAGATGATACAACTGATTACATAAGCACCTTTGGTTTTAAAATAATAAACGATGAGTGAGGCAAAAAAATAACTGAGTGCAATTCTTTGTAAAACGCCCATCACACGGATGCCTGCAATGGTATTGCTTTTGGTGATCCATTCCCAACCTTTCAACACCAATTGATCTTGCGGATTATACAATACAAACGGACTCCAATTCAGGAATAAGCCAATTAAAAAAATCAATACAGTTCTTTTGATTACTTTCTTCAAAAAAAAGGCGTTGCCTTCTTTTTCAAACTTAGGCATCACAAAAGCCATGGCATTACCCACTGCAAATAAAAAGAAAGGGAATACCAGATCGGTAGGCGTGCAACCATGCCAGGCTGCATGTTCCAGCGGTGCATAGATATGGCTCCAGCTTCCCGGATTATTAACTAATATCATCAAGGCAACGGTAGCGCCCCGAAATACATCTAAGGAATAGTAACGTTGGTTCATGGCAAGTAAATGAAATACTAAGATAGTCTTTAGTCTTTGGGTTTTAGTCTTTGGCAGGAAAATTCTGACAGACTTTTAATCAAAGACCAATAGCTAAAGACCAAAGATATTTTCAAGTAAACAGTATTACCTCATTATTACTTTCTTATTACCTTCTGGCTAGTTTCTTCGAGCGTTCTTGCTGAGGGTAGCAACAAAACAGCAAGCAGGTAATAAGAAGGTGGGAAGGAATCCAAAAGAAAAGATGAAAAAAGGGATGGATGCCACCGCATCCCACTTTTTTTGTTAAGAAAGAGGTCTATGAAAAGTACGGTGGGTTTAATTTGGATTTGGGAAGTGCTGCCGATTATGAAATGATGTTACGGTTGATGTATAAATATGCTATTAAAACAGCTTATTTACCTGAAGTGATGATTAATATGCGAACAGGTGGTGTAAGCAATAAGAATATTTTCAATCGATTAAAAGCCAATCGCGGAGATCGAATGGCCTGGAAGATCAATGGCCTGCAACCCAAGTGGTATACTTTATATTTAAAGCCTTTAAGAAAAGTGGGGCAGTTTTTTAATAAATAATTCTTAAATATCTTTCTTTGCGTATTCTTCTTTACTCTGTATTTCCTTTGCGTTTATTTTCTTTAACCGCAAAGGATAAGAAAAGAATCCGCAAAGGGTCGCAAAGCCGTACACTTAATTAGTATAAATAATAAGCACTTTGTTTTGTTGTAATCTTACTCGCTTAGTATGCAAAAAACTAAAATAAAATTCATTTCAATAAATTCATTTCTTTTGTAGCATGAAGACAGCATTAATCACAGGTATTACGGGCCAGGATGGGGCATACCTGGCTGAGTTATTATTAAAGAAAGGCTATCAGGTACACGGTATTAAAAGAAGAAGTTCTTTATTCAATACACAGCGTATCGATCATTTCTATGAGGATCCGCATGTTCCGGATAAACATCTGACTTTACATTATGGTGATTTAACAGATAGTACCAATATCATCAGGATTATTCAGGAAGTGCAACCGGATGAGATCTATAATCTGGCAGCCATGAGCCATGTGCATGTAAGTTTTGAAGAACCTGAATACACTGCCAATGCAGACGGTATTGGCACTTTAAGAATACTCGAAGCAGTAAGATTATTGGGATTAACGAAGAAGACAAAAGTGTATCAGGCATCTACATCAGAATTATACGGATTGGTGCAAGCGGTTCCGCAAAGTGAAACAACACCATTCTATCCGCGAAGTCCGTATGCAGTAGCAAAGTTGTATGCATATTGGATAACAGTTAACTATCGCGAAGCATATAATATGTATGCCTGCAACGGAATATTATTCAATCATGAATCACCGCAAAGAGGAGAGACTTTTGTTACCAGAAAAATTACCAGAGCAGTAGCTAAGATTGCATTGGGATTGCAGAATATTTTGTACCTGGGAAATTTAAATTCAAAAAGAGACTGGGGCCATGCAAAAGATTATGTGGAAGGCATGTATTTGATATTGCAACAGGAGCAGCCGGAAGATTATGTATTGGCAACAGGTATTACCACAGAGATCAGAGAATTTGTGAAGAAAGCATTTTTAGAAGTGGGCATTGAAGTAGGCTTTCGTTTTGAGCATGAGAATGAAGAAGGTTATGTGGTGAAATGTAAGAATGAAAAATATCAGGTGAAAGAAGGAACCATTGTTGTGAAAGTGGATCCAAGATATTATCGTCCGACAGAAGTGGATTTATTAATTGGTGATGCAACTAAAGCAAAAACAAAATTAGGATGGATACCAAAATATGATCTGGCAGCATTGGTGAAAGAGATGGTAGCAAGTGATGTGGAATTATTCAGCAGAGAGAAACACTTAAAAGAAAGCGGCTTTCAGATCAAAAATGAATTTGAATAGGTATTACACGAATTAATACTAATTACACGAATTAGTAGTTGACTGTTTTGATTATTACTCTTTGCGTTTCTTTGATTTTCCTTAGCGCTCTTTGCGGTAAATAGTTTAACCGCAAAGGAAAAAGAGATAGCAAAGAAGCGCAAAGAAAAAAACTTCGAACTTATCTTAATATTCTAACTATCTAAGAAATCAATTCGTGTAATTCGCTAAAATCCGTGTAATAAAAAAGAGTCATAACCAACAATGAACAAAACATCTAAAATATACATCGCCGGTCACAGAGGAATGGTGGGAAGTGCCATCGCAAGAAGATTAACAAAAGACGGATACGATAATATCATTACCAGATCATCAAAAGAATTAGATCTTAGAAATCAAGAACAGGTAAATGATTTTTTTGCGAAAGAAAAACCGGATTATGTTTTTTTAGCGGCAGCAAAAGTGGGTGGCATTGTTGCCAATAATATCTATCGTGCAGAATTCATTTATGATAATTTGATGATCGAAGCGAATATCATTCATGCATCGTATATCAATCAGGTAAAAAAATTATTGTTCTTGGGTTCATCATGCATATATCCAAAGCTTGCCCCGCAACCTTTAAAAGAAGAATATTTATTGCAAGGTTATTTAGAAGAAACGAATCAGCCTTATGCCATTGCAAAAATTACGGGCATAGAATTGTGTGATGCCTATCGTGCACAATATGGATGCCATTTTATTTCTGCCATGCCTACTAATTTATATGGACCGAATGATAATTACGATTTAGAAAAATCGCATGTTTTACCTGCACTTATTCGCAAGTTTCACTTAGGACATTGTATGGAAACAAATAA
>CAIRTF010000071.1 GCA_903881425.1 uncultured Chitinophagaceae bacterium
ATGCTGATGAATAAAGCGGATCATCATCATATAATTTTATAACTTCTCTTACTTCAAATCCGTCATCAACAATTTTATTTTGATACAGTGAACGCATGAAATGCAATGCCGATCCGTTATATGCATCTATTCTGCGTTGCTGCCATTTCTTTAATACTTCCGGATTTTTAGAACTTAGATTTTTATACCATACATAACCACGCAAATAACTCTCCCCTTTGGACTTGATGATGAATTCATCCAACACAAAATTCATCATATAACCCAATCCTTCATTAAATATCAATAATGGCTCTGTGGCATTGGCAGCGAAAGATTCGGAAACAGAATCGTAATAAAATCTCAATGCTTTGGGATTGGTCAACACACATTGATTTGCATTCAAAGAAAGGCCGACAAAATTCTGCATAAAAAAACTGCTCCATTTTTGCAGATTCATTTCAATAAGATCATTCGATTGATTGAAAGAAGAATCAATAATTTGTTGTATCGCTAAGAAATGAATGTTTTTGGGATTGGCTTGATAGGAAAAACGATATTCAATGTTTTCATATCCCTGTTTATGAACGATCAAATCGCAATACTTTTCAGTCACATCATTGATGATAAAATTTCCAGCACTATCACTGATACTTGCTTTGGAGGAATAATTGATAAACACAACTGCGCCTGAAAGAGGTTGTTTTGTTATTGCATCTGTCACAGTTCCTTTAATAGAAAAAGTTTGTGCCATTAATACACAAGGAAATAAAAAGAAGATAAAACTGAGTATTCGTGTCTGCAATGAAGTAAAATTTAGTACAACATTCTAACTTTAATAGTCTCTTTTACTTCTCTCAGCAAATCCAATGCCTGTTTAGATAATTTTTTATCTACATCTAACACCACATAGCCAATCTCATCATTTGTTTTTAAATACTGGCCAACGATATTGATATTGTATTTAGATAATTCTGTGTTGATAGCACTTAAAACACCCGGCACATTTTTATGAATATGTAAAATGCGATGTGCACCTTCTACCGGAGGCAAACTTATTGGTGGTACAGTATGAGAACCATACGTTATCCCTTTTTCTAAATAATTAAACAACTTAACACTAACATCTTCACCAATATTTTCTTGCGCTTCTTCAGTTGATCCGCCAATATGCGGCGTAAGAATAACATTAGACAATCCCTGCAACGGTGTAGAAAATTTATCGCCATTCTTTTCCGGCTCCCAAGGAAATACATCAATTGCCGCTCCGCCCAAATGCCCTTCCTGCAAGGCTTTTGCCAATGCATCTAAATCAACCACTTCACCTCTTGCATAATTAATTAAAATACTTCCGGGCTTAAATTGTTTGATGATATTTTTATTGATAAGATTTTTTGTTTGCGCCGTTTCAGGCACATGCAATGAAACAATATTGCTCTTACTCACCAATTCTTTTAAACTCTTGGCAGCAGTTGCATTCCCTAAAGGCAGTTTTGTCTCAACATCATAAAACAATACTTTCATTCCTAAACTTTCTGCTAACACACTTACTTGAGATCCAATATTTCCATAACCCACCAATCCTAATGTTTTACCGCGCAATTCATAACTGCCTTTGGCTTCTTTCATCCAAATACCATTATGAGCCGCTTTATTTTTATCAGAAATTCTTCTGATCAACATAATGGATAAACCAATCACCAATTCAGCCACACTTCTTGTATTACTATACGGCGCATTAAAAACAACAACGCCATTTTTTCTCGCCGCTTTTAAATTCACCTGATTAACCCCAATACAAAAACAACCGATGGCTTGTAATTTTTTTGCGGCATCCAATACTTTTTGTGTGATCTGTGTTTTAGAACGAATACCCAATAGATGAACATCTTTCACAGCATTAACCAACTCCTCTTCACTCAATGCACCATTTAATTTGCGCAAATTGGTATAACCATTTTGCTTGAATTGTTGTAATGCTTTATCGCTGATATTCTCTAAAAAAAGAATATTGATCTTTTCTTTTGGATAACTGGTGGTGATTTGCTTACTCATATATCAGCGAAAATAACCCTTATTTGAAATATCTGTTATACCCGTTTTTTCCACTAACAATTGTATTAGATGTCATACAGAACCATATTCGTTTATATTTGCCGCTTTGGTAAAGTATTATATGATGTATCGACTCCTTATTTTTTGTTTATGTTCATTTGCTTTTATTTCCTGTCATTCGCAACAGCAGGAAAAGAAAGTGGATACCATTCCTTTTCATTTCAAAGCCCTGACTGCAACAGAAAAGGAAAGATATTCTGAAGCTATTGCGCCATTGTATCAGAAACTATTGATACAAAAAGGATTTAACGGAAGTATTTTATTAGCAAAGAATGGTGAGATTATTTTTGAAGATTATCATGGTTACAAGAATTTTTCTACTAAAGAAAATATCTCATCAGAAACGCCTTTTCATTTAGCGTCGATTTCCAAAACATTTACCGGCATGACCATTTTGCATTTGCTGGAACAAGGCAAACTAACATTAGATGACCCGATGCAAAAATATTTTCCGGGTTTCCCTTACCAAAATATTACCATCCGTTTATTATTAAGTCATAGAAGCGGGTTGCCCAAATATGAATATGCGATGGAAAATAGAAAAGCTATCATCACTTATAAAAAAAATAAGAAAGGAAAAAAAGTAAGAGAGATCACTTACATCAACTTAGATTCAAACAATGAAAAGACTTTTGTTACCAATGAAGATGTATTAAAGTTTTTGATTGATAAAAAACCTGCGCTTCAATTTACACCAAACAGAACTTATTTATACTGCAATACCAATTTCGCATTATTAGCATTGATCATCGCTAAAATAACAGGCGTATCTTATCCTCAATACATGAAAGACAGTGTGTTTACGCCTCTCGGCTTAAAAAATACTTTTGTCTTTAATGAAAATACCATCGCCGAATATGTTCCATCATATACATATAATAATGCAGCATATAAGATGGAAAAATTTGATTGCATTTATGGAGATAAAAATATTTACAGTACTGTTCGTGATCTATTGCTTTGGGACAATGCATTATATGAAGGCAAATTTGTGAGCAATGCCACTTTAGCAATGGCTTTTCAACCTTATAGTTATGACAGAAGATTAGGCAAAGGACATTATTATGGTCTTGCATGGCATTTATTTTATGATGATGTGAATAAGAATACTATTGTATATCACAACGGTTGGTGGCATGGCAATAACACAGTCTTCACCAGATACATAAAAGATTCAGCCACCTTAATTATACTTGGAAATAAATTCAACAGAAATATTTATCATGCCAAAGAAATTGGTGCTGTATTTTCACAAAGCATCGATACTTCCGCAGTTGATGAATAATGAATATATTTCATCTCATTATTAAAAAGTGCTATAACTATCGCAATATCAAACAGCATTAAACGTTTTACCCTATTTTTGCCGACCAATATTTTTAAAAACCATTAATTAAATCCTACTACAACAATTGCTTATGAACAATTTGTTTTACGCAGTACCGGTGATGGGAATCATCGGACTCTTGTACACGCTTGTAAAATTTAACTGGGTTTCCAAACAAGATGCCGGAACCGACAGAATGAAAGAAATCAGCAACTACATTGCTGAAGGTGCTATGGCTTTCTTGAAAGCTGAATGGCGCATATTGACCTATTTCGTAGTAATTGTAGCTCTATTATTAGGCTACATGTCAACAAGAAACCCTAATTCACATTGGAGTATAGCAGTAGCATTTATTTTTGGTGCTGTCAGCAGTGCATTGGCAGGATATATCGGAATGAAAGTTGCCACAAAAGCAAATGTTCGTACCGCAAATGCAGCCAGAACAAGTTTATCAAAAGCATTATCTGTTTCATTTACCGGAGGATCAGTAATGGGATTAGGTGTTGCAGGCCTGGCTGTTTTGGGCTTGGGCTCTTTATTCTTGGTATTGAAACATTTTTTCGCACCGGGCGCTGAAGCCAATTCTGATGAGATGGTTAAAACCATCGAAGTATTAACCGGCTTTTCTTTAGGAGCGGAATCGATTGCGTTATTTGCACGTGTTGGTGGAGGTATCTATACAAAAGCGGCTGATGTGGGTGCTGATTTAGTGGGTAAAGTAGAAGCAGGTATTCCAGAAGATGATCCTCGTAACCCTGCTACTATAGCAGATAATGTGGGTGATAATGTAGGTGATGTTGCCGGAATGGGTGCCGATTTATTTGGATCTTATGTTGCCACTGTTTTAGCAACAATGGTCTTAGGACAAGAAACAAAATCAATTGATAATTACGGAGGCTTTGCTCCGATATTATTACCAATGTTAATTGCAGGTGTTGGAATTTTATTCTCTATTGTGGGAACTTTATTTGTTCGCGTAAGTGATGCAAAAGGTATCAGCACTGACAATGTACAAAGAGCATTGAACATGGGCAACTGGGGTTCTATTGTTTTAACTGCTTTTGCTTGTGTTGGATTAGTATATTATATCCTTCCCGAAACAATGACATTACGTGGATTGGAATTTACCAAATGGGGCGTAATGGGTGCCATTGCAGTTGGTTTAGTAGTAGGTACTTTAATGAGTATCATTACTGAATATTATACAGCAATGGGCAAACGTCCTGTAATGAGCATTATTCGTCAATCCTCTACCGGTCATGCTACCAATGTAATTGGTGGATTGGCTGTAGGTATGGAATCAACCCTATTACCTATTCTTGTATTAGCAGGTGGTATATGGGGTTCCTTTGCTTGTGCCGGTTTGTATGGTGTAGCCATTGCCGCTGCAGGTATGATGGCAACAACTGCCATGCAATTAGCCATTGATGCATTTGGACCGATTGCAGATAATGCAGGTGGTATTGCTGAAATGAGTGAATTACCCAAAGAAGTTCGCGAAAAAACAGATGTATTGGATGCTGTTGGAAATACGACTGCCGCAACCGGAAAAGGTTTTGCTATTGCTTCAGCTGCTTTAACTGCTTTAGCATTGTTTGCTGCTTATGTGGGTGTTATTAATAATAATGGCTACGCAATGAGCGGAATAGATATTTATAAAGCAAAAGTTTTAGCCAGTTTATTTGTTGGTGGAATGATACCTTTTATATTTTCTTCATTAGCTATCCGTGCAGTGGGTGAAGCTGCTATGGCAATGGTAGAAGAAGTTCGTCGCCAATTTAAAACTATTCCGGGTATCATGGAAGGAACAGGAAAACCCGAATATGATAAATGTGTAGCTATATCAACAGAAGCATCTATCAAAAAAATGATGTTGCCGGGCGCAATAGCTATCTTATCTCCTATTATTATCGGTTTTATTTTAGGTCCGGAAGCATTGGGTGGATTCTTAGCAGGCGCAACTGTTAGTGGTGTATTGATGGGAATGTTTCAAAACAATGCAGGTGGTGCTTGGGATAATGCA
>CAIRTF010000072.1 GCA_903881425.1 uncultured Chitinophagaceae bacterium
CACAGGTGGCAATTTATTTTGATAAGGATACCGTCATCGCTAATTCAGGAGCTACCAAACACATCAATGCGCATCTTGTTAATCTTGGTCCAACAGCGGTTAAAATTCATCCAACAATTTCCATCAATACTTTAACAGTCATTGGTGCCGGTAAAGATTCTGTCATCATTCCTGCACACGATACAGTTTTATTACCGGTTAATTTATACATTCCGCGAAAAGCAAAAGCAGATAGTTTATACACATTACATATTGAAGCAATTGTTCCACATGTTATCTATTCCCATTTTTATAATGATGCGGTCATTAAAATAGAACATACCAGCCAGATATATACCACTATTGCGGAATCGGAAAAATATATTCGTTCACCATCAGAAGTAGTTGAAATAAAATTGCAATGCAGCAATATTGGTAATGCAGGAGAGACTGTTCATTTTAATATTATGAATCAATTCAATGGCGAAAAGGGTAAAGTAAGTTCAGTCAATTATTATATTCCGGCATTTTCGGATACTTTGATCATCCTGCGCTATTTTTTACCCGAACTATTATTTACTCAAAATAATATTCAATTACATGTTATAGGTGAATTTACAAGTAATAACAATATATTTTCCTCTCATTTATTCAATGTATTTAATATAAACAGTAAGAAAATATATTCCGATCAGGAAAACTTTACCACTATCAGTACTACAAATGCAGTAGGTGTTTTTGCAAGAGATGCCGGTTCAGAAAATAAATATTATGAGGTAACTGCCGATGTAAACAATCAGATAAAGAGTGGCGATCTTCATTATCATGTAGATGGTTTTGTTTATTCGAAAAGCAATGGCTCAAATCCATTTATGTTGATGAATTCATACATCAATTACACCGGAAATAATGGGTTATCGCTTAAAGCGGGAGATATTTATAAAAGTTTGGAAATGCCATTAGCCGGTAGAGGTATCAATGTAAAATATTCGGACAATGACAAGAAACAATATGAGATAGGATATATCAATGGCAACGATAATATTGTTGGTGATTTTAAATTGGGGGGTTTTACACCTTATAATTCTTTGTTTGGAAGTTATACTAATAAAATATCTGAGTCGGCTCAATTAAAATCGCAAGTGATCGAATATTTTGATCCTTTCAATCATGCCAACAGTACCTTATTTGGCGGTTCATTGGATTGGAATAAAAAAAGAAAACATTATTTTTCTCTCGGCGTATACAATAGTTTTACCAGTAATGCAGCCTATGATAGTGTAAAACAAAAACTGGGCGGTGCAGCTGTATCTTTTTCTGCAAATAGTTTTTTCAAAAAATGGCAATTCCTTTCTAATAATTATTTAAGTTCTAATTCTTATGCGGGCTTACAAAAAGGTGCAGTGAATCTTGAAGAAAAAATAAATTATACGATAAAGAATAATTTCAATGTGTGGGTTAGATATCATCAGTTTAGTTATAGCCCCAATTATTTATCCATCTATGCTTCCTTCCTGAATTTAAGTTATCATATGGAAACAGTAGAAGCGGGTATTGAAAGACGCTTTGGAAGAACTGCTTTAACGCTTAAGCCTTATTATTATACGGAGTCTAATACATACAATGCTGCGGGTGTTGTATATCCGCAATCTATTTCATCAAAACGCATTAATGTATTGTTCAATTATTCCACATTGAATCATCAATTCTTTTCCATCAGTGCAGATGTAGGCGCATCAACCAGTAACAATATTGGTTATCAGCAATTCACCAGTTGGAAGATAGCAGCCAATTATCAATACAAACGTTTTGCGGTGAATGCCTATTTGCAGGACGGTCCGTTTTACCCAACAGAATTAAATGTATTTGCTGCAACAGGAAGAAAGTATCAATTATTTACAATCGGGCCTTCTTTTAATGGAGCTGTTTTTCACAGAAGATTGATGTTGAATGTTAGTGATTTTATTAGTTATGATAATAGTTATCAAAAATGGTCGAACAATATTTCTTTACATGGTTCGTATAAATTACCACATTCAATGTCTTTAGAAATGAATTATTATCAGATGAGAAGTGATCTGCTTCAAAACAATTCATTCGTTAATTCAAGAATAGATATTGGTTTAGTGAAGAAATTAGGTACGCAGAAAACACGAAAAGGAGATAAGGGCTCATTGGAGTTACTGGTTTATTTGGATTTGAATGGCAATGATCATTATGATACCGGTGAGCCGCTTTCAGTGAATGCCATTGTAAGAATCAACAGTGAAATTTTTACAACAGATCTAATGGGTAAAGTAGTGTATAGTAATATTCCGGGTGGAGATTATACCATATCTGTGATGCAAAGTGCAGGATATGTAGGAGAGAATGCGTCTGTATTTGTGAATGGTAAAACTTACCTGCAAATTCCTTTACACAAAATGGCAATGTTGAAAGGAAGTATCTTATTGCAAAAGCAAGAGTTTAGTTATGAAACTGATGAATCTATCAATAATATCAGAGTCATTGCAACCGATAGCAAAGGGAAAAATTATACAGCCTTAACAAATGATCAAGGTGAATTTGTAATGTATTTACCGGAAAACAGTTACGAGATGCACATTAACACTGCAAGTTTACCTGCTCAATATGAATTGATTGATGTTTCTAAGAATATAAAAGTTACCAATGGATATAACAATCCGGTAATTTTTAAAATATTGGTAAAGAAAAGACAAATCAATATCAAAAAATTCGGGGCTAACGGGCAGGCGAATTAATTAAGATCATAAATACTTGCAGCTACTTTTTCCGATAATGTTTTTGGTAAAAGCCAAACAAAAAAAGCACCCAACTTATTAATCAATCCGGTAATAATTTCTTTCTTTCCTGAAAACATCGCATCAACCGCTATTGTAGCAACTTCAGTAGGTTGCATGTTTACTTTTTCTGCAGTCTTCAAAGCTTTTATTCCCACATTGGCGCGATGCGCAAAATCTGTATCTGTTGAACCCGGACTCACCACTGTAACAGAAATGTTTGTCTTTCTTAATTCATAACTTAATCCACGACTAAAATGCAGAATGAAAGATTTTGATGCAGCATATAAACTTAATCCCGGTACTGCCTGATAAGCAGCAGAGCTTGCAATATTTAAAATATACGATTTAGGCTGCAACTTTAATGATGGCAGGAAGAGAGCGGTTAATTGAACGGGAACCGTCATGTTCACTTGCATGTTATCTAATTGTTCTTGCAAACTGTATTTATCAAATGCGCCGCTTAAGCCATACCCTGCATTGTTTATCAATATATGAACACTGTAATTATTTTTATGACACCAATCAAGAATTGCATTGGCTGCATTGGGTTGTGTCAGATCGATGGATAAATAATCTGCCTTGATATGATATTGTTCAGAAAGTGTTGCTGCTGCTTGTTGTAATAATGTTTCATTTCTTGCAATCAATAAAACATCAATATTTCTTTTCGCCAATTCTTGTGCGATGGCTTTACCTATTCCTTTGCTGGCCCCTGTAATTAATGCGTAAGACATAAAAAATATTTTAGCAAATCAAATTAAAAATAAATAGGTCAACTAAAATGGTTGACCTATTGTAAAGTTAGTATTAGTTGCGGCATTTTAGTGATGCACTTTCGAAGTAAAACGATGGTACAAAGGTGTTTTACTGGTACTATGTTTTGGTTTATATTTTCCTGTAATGATCGGAATATACATGACTCTTCTTCTGCTGGCTTCACCAACAAGCGGAGATTGTTTTACTCTGTGCCATGTTCTTCCATCATGAACGGTCAAGTCTCCGGAATAAATATCAAATCCAACTTCTCTTTTATCGTCGTTATTATCTATAAAGTATTTTTTACCGAATAAGAGTTTCAACATGTTTTGTTTATGTGTGCCGGGTAAAACACGTAATCCGCCGTTTTCAAATAAACAAGTATCTAAGTGAATACCCACATTCAACATCGGCATGATTTTCTGTCCAAGAAAAAGATCTCTCGGGCTATCGGTATGCCATCCCATTTGTGTGAATGTACTATTAGGGGTATTGATGTAATTATTAATTACCAAACCGTCCTTTTCGTTTTCTCCAATACGACCTTCATAAGGTTGTAAGAGATCTAACAAAGTGGTGAGTTTTTCGTCGGAAATGAGTTGATGTAAAGGCTCACTGGCTAATGAGGTAAAGCACAACCTTTGAATGGTTTTGTTACCTTGTTCGTCTTTACCGAATTTAAGCGGAACGCCATTCATTTTATCACGACCTTCTGCAAGCCATGTTTCTTCAAGTCGTTTTAATTCCGATAAATACAGGTCTACTTTCTCCTTTGAAAGAAAGTTGCGAAATACAATAACACCGTGTTCATCAAAGAAATCAATCTGCTCTTTTGTTAACACATTTCCTAATTCAAAATTGCTACTCCATTTATTCATGCGGGTATTAATTGCTTTTAATTTGCAATGTTAACTAAATATTACAAAAAAAAGAGCAAATTCTTCTCTTAAAATTGATGTAAACAACAAATTATTAATCTTTTCGTACCTATAAAAAGGTTACTTATTTTTGCAAAAGATGATTAAACAGAGGTTCATATTATTTATTTTTTTATTTTCATTATTGTTTTTTTGCACAATTTCGCTTTCTGCGCAGGTACCAATTGACAGTTTGAAACTCAATCATATTCAAGTGTTTCCGATAATTGCCAGGTCTGTTGAAACAGATTGGTCATTTGGTGCAGCGGCTTCTGCTACTTTTCATTTATCAAAAACAGATACAGTTACCAGAACCTCAAATATCCAGGCATTGGTATTGTATTCTCTAAAAAAACAGTTGGTAGTGGCGGTTAATGGTGCTGCTTATTGGCCCAAAGAAAAATATATAGCCAATTATCAGTTGTCTTATAGCTCATTTCCTGATAAATTTTGGGGTTTAGGCAGAAATGCACCGGATAGTAATCAGGAATCCTATAGTTTTCAACAGTATTATGTGTATTTGCATATGTTGAGGAATCTCGGCAACAATTTCTTTGTTGGTGGACTTTTGGAGATTCAGCAGCTAATTAAAGTTGATTATTTGCATGGCGGATTATTTGATAAAGAAAATGTTACAGGCCGAAATGGATATTTTATTTCAGGTTTAGGTGCTAGTCTTACTTATGATGATCGAAAAGATGCTTTTGCACCAAATAAAGGAACTTTTGTGCAGGTTTATTTTAATCATTTTAATAAAATTTTAGGTTCAACTTATAATTACACCAATTTGGTAGTTGATGCCAGAAAATATTTTAGGGTATATAAAGAACAGGTTTTGGCATTGCAGTTATATAATTTTACTAATGTGGGTGATTCGGTTCCATTAAGAAGTTTAGCCACTTTTGGCGGATCGGGTAGTATGCGTGGTTTTTATGATGGACGTTATCGCGATAAAAATCAATTGGTTGTTCAAGCAGAATATAGAATTCCTTTAATTAAAAGAGTAGGTGTTACTTTCTTTGGAAGTTTTGGTGATATCAGTCATACCATGTTCGACTATTCACTAAATAGTTTGAAATATGCTTATGGTGCGGGTTTGCGTTTTGCCATTAATAAATCAGAAAAACTAAATCTTCGCCTGGACTATGGAATCGGGCAAAACAAAAATGATGGACTTTATTTTCAATTAGGTGAAGCATTTTAAACATGCACAATGGTAAACCTGGCAAGCTTGTAACACAAATATGCAAATACAGGTGCTGCTAAAACATCAATGCTATAATGTACATGTTGTATCAGAACCATGATAGCAATTAAAATTGTTGAAACCAATAATATCTTTTTGTAAGCTTTTTTTTGCAAGCACAAAAAAATCAAAAATTGTGTTGAAACATGACCTGAATAAAACAGGTCTTTTGTAATAAACTTACCACCATAAACAATATTGGTGATTGGATCTATCAAAGGAATGATATCAGCAGGCGGTTCTAACGTAATTAAACTTATTGTAATAATTCTGGTAATACAAAGCAATATATAACTCCACAAGAAAATAATACATACATAGGGGTTCTTGATGCTTCTGTAAATAATAATACCTGCACCTAACCATATTAAAATAAAAATAGGAATTGATAAGTTTATAGAAGGAATGTGGCTTAACAATTCATCACCAAGCTCTGTGCCATGCCTTTTCTCTATATAATCAAAAAAGAAGGGAAACAGCATCAATATAAATAGTAATACAACAAGACCGTTAATGACCCTATTTCTAAAAGAGGGGTATTTCCAAACTTCTTTCCATGTAACAATTTCTTCTTCTTGGTAATCGCCTATCATTGGTGGTGTGTTAGAAATGCAATTTAAGATATCATTTTAATAATGCCATCTTACAAAAGCTTCCATCGCTGCATATTTAGTCAAGCCTAAACCTGCATAGAGATTGGCGGTGTTTGCATTTCTGTCTTCTGCTCTTTGCCAAAATTCCCTGCTATCACTTCCCTGAAAAGGAACCATATCTTTTTGTGATTGATGTATGAAAATACCAAATCGTTTTTTAACTACTTGATCCGGACTCATCGGTATGGCCATTTCAATATCTGCAATATCCCATTCTTGCCAAGCACCTTTGTATAACCATACCCAACAATCTTTTATCCAATCTTCTCCTGCTTTTTTTAAACGATGTAAACTTTCAAAAACAATATCTAAACAAACTTTATGCGTACCATGCGGATCGGCTAAGTCTCCGGCACAAAATATTTGATGCGGCTTTAATTTTTGTAATAATTCCATAGTGATCAATACATCTTTTTCACCCATCGGATTTTTTTCTACAGTTCCTGTTTCATAAAAAGGAAGATTCATAAAATGATAATTCTCTTCTTTCAATCCAACATATCTGCAGGTAGCTTTGGCTTCACATCTTCTGATCAATCCTTTGATAGAACGTATCTCATCTGTATCTACTTCATTCACTTTTTTTGCAGCGAGATACTTTCTTGCATTGGTTAAGATGCTCTGACTTTTATGATTGTCAATTCCAAATTGTTCTTCAAAACCAACAGCAAAATCTAAAAACCTTGTAACAAATTCATCGGTTACTGCAATGTTGCCGCTGGTTTGATAAGCCACATGCACATCATTACCCTGATCATGCAAACGCATAAATGTTCCACCCATACTAATGATGTCATCATCGGGATGCGGTGAAAAAATTAAACAACGTTTAGGATGCGGTGCACTTCTTTCCGGATGCGCAGGAATAATAGCATTGGGTTTACCACCGGGCCAACCGGTAATACTATCACGCAACATATAATAAACTTGTAAATTAATTTCGTAGGCTTCTCCTTTTTCCACCAACAGATCGCCTAAACCGTTTTCATTGTAATCATGTGTTGTAAGACTTAAAACAGGTTTATCTAATTTCAAGGCAATATTTACTACTGCTCGTTTAATCATTTTCGGTGTCCATTCACATTCACCGGTAAGCCATGGAGATTTTATTCTGGTTAATTCACTGGCAGCATTTTCATCAATCACAAAAATGCAATCGTTGTGTTGTTGTAAAATGCTGGCAGGTATTTGTTCGCTAACATGTCCTTCAACACTTTTGGCAACAATCGGAGCCTTCATTCCCCAAGCCATCAATAAAATTCTTTTGGCTTTTAAAATGGTACTGATGCCCATTGTTACAGCCATTCTTGGTACTAAGGAAATATTATGAAACTCATATGCATTGGCAATACGTGTGCTGTTGTCTAAACTTACCATTCTTGTTTTAGAAAAAATACTGGAGCCCGGTTCATTAAAACCAATATGACCATTATTACCGATGCCTAATATTTGCAAATCAATTCCGCCGATGGCATCAATATCTTGTTCGTATTGTAAGCATTGTTTCTTGATCTCATCTTTTGGCAATTCTCCATTAGGGATATGAATATTGGAAGGATCAATATCAACATGATTAAATAAATGTCTGTGCATGAAGCTCCAATAACTTTGCAAAGCTTCTCTTTGCAGAGGATAATATTCATCTAAATTAAAAGTGATCACATTTTTAAAACTCAATCCTTCTTCTTTGTGCATGCGAACCAACTCGGCATATAAAGTAATAGGAGTGGAACCGGTTGCTAATCCTAATACACAATGTTCTTTTTTGCTTTGCTTCTCTCTGATTAAGTTGGCAATCTCTTGAGCAACAAACTTGGAACCTGACTTAGAATCACTACATATCTTAACAGGTATCTTCTCAAAGCTGTCGGTTAAATCAACATTTAATTTAGATGAAGCCATATTTGCGTTTTTTTGCGGCATAAAGATAATATTATTGCAAGAATTTGCGTATTTATAATATCAGTTTACCTTAATTTCATCTACAAATAACCAGGCATTATTACCTGAGCCTGCTTTCCCATCAGCTATTTTACCATAATTGTGGGCGATTACTTTAATGTATTTGGCTGATTGGACTGAGAAATTCAGACTAATGGAATGTTCATCTTTCCAAATACCATTTTCGGGTAAAGCTTTGGCAACTGTATTCCAATCCTTTCCATCTGCTGAAATAAATATTTCTACAGATGATGGTAAATAGATCCAACTGGCTTCCTGTTTCCATACACTGATGCTTACAGAAGTGAAATTTTCTGTTTTGCCGAAATCAATTATTGCTTCCATATCTTTTCCACTCCATCCCAACCATTCTGCCGAATTCATTCCTTTTGTTCCGGCACTAACACCGTTTACTAAACCAAATGCACCAACATTTCCCGGATAGCTTGAAGACGGATTTGTAACAAGCGTTATTTTTTTACCTGTTGCTTTATTGAAAGAAAAATTTTGTGTAATGGATGATAATATTTTCCTGGAACTATTATCTATCAATTGTGTATTGATGGTTGAAGATGCTTTAATTAAAACAGGATTTGAATAAGTTTTATCATTTACAATAATATTTCCATTTTTATATTTTGTAGCCAATGTATATAATACACCATCATTATTTTCTGTTGGCAGGATAGAAGCCTGAATATCAAAATAGGCTTTACTGTAATTCAATTTCAACCAATCATATCTTTTAAATTCATTCAATAATCTTTTTTCAAAATCAGTCCAATCTCTGTTTTGTTTATTGCTCCATAATACTTCACTCATAGCAGCTAATCTTGGAAAGATCATATACTCTACTTTATTTGTGTTGCTCATGTATTCTGTCCAGACATTGGCTTGTGCACCCAAAACATATTGTGCATCATCTGCTGAAAGTGCTGCCGGTATGGGTTCGTAGCTATATACTTTTTCAACAGTAGTATAACCGCCAATGGTTACAGAATCTTCGTTCTTGGTTTGACTATGATCGAAATAGCACCAATCACCCGGGGTCATAATGACGGTATGTTTTTGTTTGGCTGCATCTATGCCACCTTGTTCACCACGCCAACTCATTACACTTGCATTGGGAGCTAATCCACCTTCTAATATTTCATCCCATCCAATAATTTGTCTGCCTTTGCTGTTCACATATTTTTCTATTCTTTGAATTACATAACTCTGCAATGCATGTTCATCCTTTAAATTATTGTCTTTAATACGTTGCTGACATTTAGGGCAGGTCTTCCATCTTGTTTTCGGACATTCATCTCCGCCAATATGAATATATTTTGATGGAAATAAATCCATCACTTCATCCAAAACATCTTGTAAAAAAGAAAATGTTTTTTCATTACCTGCACAATACACATCATCAAATACACCCCATGTTTGTTGCACAGCATAAGGTCCACCGGTACAACCTAATTCAGGATAAGAAGCCAATGCAGCCATACTATGTCCGGGCATTTCAATCTCGGGAATTACAGTAATGTAGCGGTCTGCAGCGTACTTAACTATTTCCTTAATTTGTTCTTGTGTATAATAACCGCCATGTTTGGTACTGTCGTTTCCTTTACCCGGATAACGACCAATAATGGTTCCATCTCTCCATGCACCAACCTCAGTTAGCTTGGGATATTTTTTAATTTCAATACGCCATCCCTGATCTTCAGTTAAATGCCAATGAAAAGTATTGAGCTTATACATGGCAATGAAGTCGATATATTTTTTAATGAAAGCAATATCAAAAAAATGTCTGCCGCAATCTAAATGCAAACCCCTGTAGGCAAAACGAGGTGCATCGGATATGTTTACTTGTGGAAGAACTAAATTTTTCTTGTTATCTAATGGTAATAATTGAATGAGCGATTGTACACCATAAAAAACACCTGTTTCATTATCGCCGCCAATGTATATTTTTTCTTTATCAATGGTTAAGTTATATGCACCTGCAAAAGGATTGTCTATTCTGTCATAGTTCAATACAATAGCATTCTGCCAAACACCGGTACTCTTTACAATGGGTAATTGAATGCCATAAAACTTTTTTAAATAATTATTCAATAAAAGTGCAGTGTTATGTAAACCGCTTCCTGCTTCTACAATTTTTGTAAAAGAATTAATTGGAAATTTTCCATTGCCTATTTGAACCGATGCAGGTCTGGGAATAATATTGATGTCTTGTGCATTAACGATCAGGGAAGCAAAAACTAAAATGGCAAGCAATGTTTTTCTCATAGAAAGAAATTGATGAAATGAAGATAAGTTAGAATCAGCAGACCTGCAAAGCAATCAAAATTTGTAAAAAATAATTTAGGATATTTCTTTTTGATTTTACAAAAACTATATTACATTCGTATTGCATATAATCTCTCCCCAAAATGTAGTTTTTGCATATTAACCCCCTTCAGCTTTTAACAAAGTACATGTTCTTTGAAGCGAAGGGAAAACAAAGATTGTTTAGTTATTTATTGATTGGTATAAGGATGTAATATTCTTTTACAAGGAAAATATTTTCTAATACTCGATCGATGCATCCATGTATTAGAAAGCTTCATCCTTGTATAAGAAAGTTCCTTTCTAATACTCGATTGCTCCATTCTTGTATAAGAAAACTGTTTTCTAATACTCGATTGTTACATCCATGTATAAGAAAATTCCATCCTTGTATAAGAAAGCTCCTTTCTAATACTCGATTACTCTATTTTTGTATTAGAAAACTGCATTCTTCATCATTTTCAGATTGGTTGTATCTGTTTCTCTTTCGCTTTAAGGCATGTTTATGTTTTTGGAATCTCCATTTTTCACACAAAAACAAAACAAAATGTCTACAACAAAAGTGCTAATTGGATTTAGCAACTACAAAGACACAGATTTGGATCAAAAGGCGCAACACATTTTGCAGAGCCTTACAGGAAATGCCAATTTTCCTGCACCAACACCCACATTGGCTGATCTGCAAACAGCTATTACCGCTTACAGCAATGCTTTAGCCAAAGCGGTGGATGGCAGCAAGCAGGACACGGTGCTTAAAAATCAAGCCCGTGTCACTTTAGAAGAACTATTGCATAACCTGGGTATGTATGTGCAAATGAACAGCCATAACGACCCTGCTATTATGTTGAGTTCGGGCTTTGACGTTAGTAAAGCACCTGCACCCATTGGTGTTTTACCCAAACCCGATGGTTTTGGTGTAACCGTTAATGAAAGTAAGGGTTGTATGGATGTTTATTTGAATGCCATTAATGGTGCCAAGAGCTATCAGTATGAATTTACAGATGCTCCTGTTACAGCAACCAGTGTGTGGCATGTACAAACAGACACGGGTACTTACACCACTATTGCCAATTTGCAAAGCGGGAAGGAATATGCTTTTCGTGTTGCCGGTGTTGGCAGCGACCCAAGCAGGGTATATAGTGATGTGATAACGAGTTTTGTGTTGTAGCAGTAAACTTAAACCTCCGAGATTTAAAAATCTTGGAGGTTTTTTTATATTTTGAAATTATCAAAAAATGTTTTATAACTTTATTCTGTATTTTAATTCTTAAATCCTAAAAAAATGAACTATGAAAACTACAACTATTCTTTAGTGTTCCTCTTTGCAATTGCAAGTATGAGCTTTGTACCAAATCATAAGATTCAAAACAAGTCATTAAAATTCAAAGGCAAGAACGGGGCTATGCTAACACTGGATGTTGCACCTTCTGTTGGACCTGGTCTATATGAATATACAGTTGAGGTTACTGGCGCCGCTACTAATGCAGTTAGTATTGATATTCCTCTTGATTTTAATGGCGAGCATACCAATACAATTGTTAATATTACTTTAACTGATGGTTATGGATTTTTAGATGCCTCAAAATCATTTGAGGTAGTAGAAGTTGAGCTTAATCCAAGTTTTAGTTATGATAATCCACAATATCATTATTAATATTTAAAAATCTAAAGAAAGGCTAATTTAATTAGCCTTTCTTTGGTTCTTTTAGAATTTTATCTAATTAGCTGAAATTAATAGCTATTTTTAAAATAAAGAATATGAGGTGTCTCATCCTTATTTTTTTTTAAGTTTTTGTAATATTTCTTTTGCACAGTGTAATACTAAAATTATTTCAGATTATGATTTTACTATGTGCAAAGGCAACTCCGTTCAAATTAACGGTAACCCACAATTAAAAAATTTTCAATGGTTACCTGCAAAAAGTATTAATGATATAACCGCTATAAGCCCGGTTGTTACACCTGATACTACTACAACTTATTTTGTAAAAGCAATTGATGCAAATGGTTGTATAAATAAAGATTCAATCACTGTATTTGTTATTGACTGTAATGTGCCAGGTCAATATATTACTTTAAGCAATATTGATTTTGGTAAAGGAAAAACTAATCCGGGTATTAAATTTTACGATAGTACTATTAATGTCAACTTTGTTTCATTAACTGGTAACCCGCCTTCTGCATTTACAACAAATGGTTATTCAGTTGTAAATAAAATACCTCAATCATTAAATAATGATTGGCGTACTGGAGAACTTGACCATACACCTAATGATGGCGACTCGGGTTATATGGCTATTTTCAAAAACACAAATGGTGTTTTATTTGATTCTGTTTATACTTATGTCCATAATGGTTATAATACATTAATTCCATCTTCATGCAGATTTTCTTTTTCTTATGCATATCCATTCAGTAAACCTTTAAATATACCGTGTAGCGGAACTAATCTGCCTAATATTCCAAACTTGCAAGTAAAAATTATAGAGGGCAGTACTGGTACTGGAAAATTTGTTCGGCTAAGTGATAATCCTTGTATAAATTGTCCAATTGGGTATGACGCAAATGATAGTTTACTTTTTTATCCTGACGGGTTAATAACTAATAATAGTAATTCTATGCAATGGTTTAGTTTTTCTACACCCTATACATGGGACTATGGTACAACTTCGAGTGGTGGTAGTAACGGCAGACAATGGCGTATTCAAATCATCAATCAAACTGCGCCATCTTTTTGTGGTAATGTTATTGCTATTGATGATATTCATTTCGATCAATACATCACTTATTTCTCTTTTTCTTTTCGTTTGCCTTATGATACTGTTAAACTCTGTGCTAAAACAAGTAACACTTATACTGCAACAGATTTAATCAACACAGATTTGGTTCAATATGCTTGGTATAAAAGTTTAGATAAAGGCAAAACATGGCAATTTATTAGAAATACTAACAGCGACCAAAAAACATTAATTTATGCTGCACAACAAAAAGAAGAGTGGTTAAGATTGGAGGGTTTCACATCAGTAGTTGATTTTCTTCCTAAAGAAAGATTTCAAAGTAATTATTTTATTATTCTTTCTGATTCTGTTCCCATCGCGGATGCGGGTACAGATACTGTTATATGCAAAGGTTCATCTTTACAATTAAATGCAAGTGGCGGTATTTATAGTTTATGGACACCATCTTCATATCTTTCAGATTCAAGTGTTTTAAATCCGATTGTTGTTCCTGCTTCAAATATTCAATATGTTTTAAAAACTTCCAATTATTCAGACTTCAGAACTAATTGTACAACTTACGACACATTAAATATTAAACTTGAAAACAAACCTATTGTTAAAGCAGGAACTAGTCAATATATTACAAAAGGGCAATCTGTTAATCTGAATGGAATATTAACAGGAACTGATGCAAACGTTCATTGGGAGCCTAAACAATATTTTACAAATGACAGTTCATTAAATGCAATTTGTAAACCTGATACTACCAGAACATTTTATTTGTATGCAGATTCGAAATATGGTTGTGGTAGCGGATTAGATTCTGTTAAAATAATTGTTTTGTCTTCATCATCAGCAATTCCATTACCAAATGTCTTTTCTCCTAATGGAGACGGCAGAAATGATACATGGGAAATACCTTATTTAAAAAATTATCCTGATTGTACTGTACAGATATTTAATAGATACGGGCAACAAGTTTTTAATTCTATCGGTTATTCAAGAAACTGGGATGGTACTTATAATAATCAACCATTGCCAATTGGTACTTATTATTATATTATCAAAACAAGTTCGGGTGCAAATCCAATTTCAGGAAGTATAACGATTATTAGATAAAAGTTAATCTTGTTTGTGTCTATTATATTAGCGATACTTTATTTATACACTGGCAAGTCTCCTGACTTGTGTCATTCGTTAATCATTTTAATATTGTTTGTATCAAGTAACAGCGAGGCACAGGACAGGAGTCCTGCGTGAGTAAGTTAGTCTCTCTTATTTCAACACCGATAAAATAATCTTCGATTGGTTATGATATACTTTAATAGTTGATTTAATAAAATCGCTATCCTTAGCATGATAAATATCTACAAACTGCTGCGGGTTTCTATCTACTAATGGGAACCAGGTACTTTGTATCTGTATCATTAAACGATGTCCTTTCTTAAAAGTATGTGCTACATCGGGTAAAGTATATTTCACTTCTGTTGGTTTATTCGGAACAAAAGCTTCCGGTTTTTCGAAACTATTCCTGTATCGGCCTCTCATCACTTCACCACGAACCAGCATTTGATAATTATTCATGACATAGTTTACAGATAACGGTTGACCGATGACAGGATTAGGATAAGAAAAATCATCCGGAAAAACATCAATCAGCTTCACAATAAAATCCGCATCGGTGGTAGAAAGGCTTACTATCAAATCAGCCACTACCGGTCCGGCTAAAGTGATATCTTCTTTTAAAATATCTGTTTGATACGTTAATACATCGGTTCTTCTTGCAGCAAAACGTTGATCATCATCCATGTATTCTCTGGTTCTTCTAAAATGAACATCTTCGGTATAAGGAACCGGTTTAGCAGGATCGCTTACATATTCATCAAAAGCAGCAGTCTTATTATCTGATTGATTAAATGTCAAGCTTTGATGATTGCTTAAATAAATATTCGTTGTTTGTGCGGCTGCTGGTGGCCATTGTTGAAACTGACGCCAATTGTTTTCTCCGCTAAAGAAAATAGTAGCTTCCGCAATTTTATCAACCGAACCTTTTCCTTTTAAATAAAAATTAAAGAAAGGAACTTCTATATTCTGTGCATACCATTCACTTGTCTTACTGCCGAATTGAACATTGCCGAGAAAACTTCCATCACCTCTTGCCCAACCGCCATGAAACCAGGGGCCCAACACCAATTTATTATTGTTCTTTGCTTTTGCTTCAATGGCTTTGTATAAATTTTGTGCACCAAATGCATCTTCTGCATCAAATGTTCCGCCCACAACTAAAGTATTTAATGCTGCCGGAATATGTTGCACATAATTTCTTGCATTGCGTGCTTTCCACCATGCATCGTAATTAGGATGATTGTACATGTCTTTCCAAAACAAAATACTATCGCCCATTATTTTTGCGAAGTTTTGCAAAGCACCTGTTCTTAAATAAAATTCATAACCATCATGTGTAGGAAAATCAAATCCCTTAGGTCCGATTGTAGTAGGATAGGGACGAGGTTTGCCAAATCCACTGTAAAAAGAAAATGCATCCATAATAAAGAAGGCCCCATTATGGTGAAAATCATCTCCCTGAAACCAATCAGTTACAGGTGCTTGCGGACTCACTGCTTTTAATGCAGGATGATTACTTAATGCCGCTTCAGTTGAATAGAAGCCCGGATAAGAAATACCGAACACACCTACATTGCCATTATTGTTATCAATATTTTTAATTAACCAATCAATTGCATCATAAGTATCAGTGGCTTCGTCAATATCTGTTGCTTTTTTATTTTCAATATAAGGACGAACATCAACAAATATTCCTTCACTCATCCATCTGCCTCTAACATCTTGTGATACCATGATGTAACCTTCTTTCAAATATTCTTTATAATGATTGGAATAATATGCACGATATTCTTTTTCTCCATAAGGCGCACAAGAGTAAGGCGTACGCGTCATTAAAATGGGATGTTTCTCTGCATTGTCTTTCGGCATATAAACAGATGTAAACAATTTAACGCCATCACGCATGGGTATCATTATTTCTTTTTTGATATAATTATTCTTAAACCATGCAGAATCTATGTTTTGTGCAAAAGAAGAAACCGAAAGGAATAAAAATAAAATGAAGATGAATTTTCTCATGTTGGTAATTTTAGCGCAATGAATATAATTAAGTTTGATTAAAAAATATAGCTTTACTGAAAACATTTGATGAATGAAATACACTTATTGTTATATCACTTTATTAATAATGAGCATGAATGTTGTTGCACAAAAGAATATTGTTGAACTGAAAAAGGATAAAGATCATCCTGTTGTGCAAGTATTCATTCATCAAAAACATTTCACTGATTTCTTCTTTCCTGATACTTTGGCAAAGCCGGTTTTGTATCCTATTTATGCATCGAATGGAATGGCCGTTACACGTGGATTTCCTTTGCAGCCAAGGGTAGGAGATGCAACAGATCATCCGCATCATATTGGTTTGTGGTTGAATTATGAAAATGTAAACGGGTTGGATTTCTGGAATAATTCATTTGCTATTCCCGCTGAAAAAAAATCATTGTATGGGAATATTCAATTCAAATCCATTACTAACATAAAAAGTGGAAGTAAAGGGGAGTTGACTTATGTTGCTGATTGGGTGAATCAACAGAAAGAAATTTTATTGAATGAAGAAACAGAATTTGTATTCAGTGAAAAAAACAATTGCCGGATCATTGACAGAACAACTATTTTAACTGCGCAAACATTAGTAAAATTTACAGATGCCAAAGATGGATTATTAGGATTGCGTGTTGCACATGAATTACAGATACCTGTAAAAGAAACAAAAAAATATACAGATGATAAAGGCATTGTAACAACCATTATTGCAACAAAGGATTCTATTGCCAATGGTAATTATATTAACAGCAATGGCATAGAAGGGGATTCTGTTTGGAGTACTAAATCACCTTGGTGTATGATGTATGGAAAGATGGGGAAAGATACAGTGAGTATTGTGATCATCGATCATCCAAAGAATATTGGTTACCCTACCAATTGGCATGCAAGAGGATATGGATTGTTTGCGGCTAACCCTTTAGGAGAAAAAATATTCACCAATGGAAAAGCAGAAAGAAATCTCACTTTACAAAAACATGAATCAGTTACTTTTAAATACAGAATTGTTATTGTTGCTGATAAGAAGCGATTGGATAAATCAACAATCGAATTATTGCAGAAAGAATTTTATAGGTAATTTAATTGCAGGTTACTTGTTATAAGTAACCTGCAATTATAAAACTTTATTCCACTTTTGAAATCTTCAACATATTGGTTGGTAAATGTAAATGAACTGGCGTACTTCCTGTATTCACTACAGTATCACCATGTGTCAAATAACCTCTTTGTTTTAATATATCAATTTGATCGGTGATAATATCATCCAAACTATTCTCTTCATCATAATAAAAGGCACGAACACCCCAGCTTAAACTCAATTGATTTACCAATGATCTTTCTTTTGTAAAAATAAATAGCGGAGATTTTGGACGATAACTGCTTAACATGAAAGCAGTATAACCGCTTTGCGTCATACCTATTAAAGCATTGGCATCAACATCTTTGGCAATTTTACAAGCATTATAACAAACTGCATCACTTAAGAAAGAGGGGGAATGTTTTTGAGGTTCCAAATCTTCTTCTCTGTTATATCTATATTCTGTTGATTCAACTTGATGAATAATTTTTCGCATTGTTTCAACAACTAATGCCGGATGATTACCTGCAGCCGTTTCACCACTTAACATTACCGCATCTGCGCCTTCTAATACTGCATTCGCAACATCGGTAATCTCACTTCTGTTTGGTTTAACGCGATCAATCATACTTTCCATCATTTGTGTTGCCACAATAACAGGCTTTGCACGATGGATACATTTTCTAATCAATTCTCTTTGAATCAATGGAACTTGTTCAATCGGTAATTCAACACCCAAATCACCACGTGCAATCATGATCGCATCACTCTCTAAAATGATATCACGAATATTAACGAGTGCTTCAGGTTTTTCAATTTTAGCAATGATCTTGGTCTTACTTTTTTTCTCGTCTAATTTATTACGCAGAATAACAATGTC
This sequence comes from uncultured Chitinophagaceae bacterium, assembly GCA_903881425.1. Lineage (GTDB taxonomy): Bacteria > Bacteroidota > Bacteroidia > Chitinophagales > Chitinophagaceae > CAILAF01. Next base: position 18,459 of record CAIRTF010000072.1, read on the forward strand.
TTTTACACTTCTGACAAAACTCAAAGCCACCCAATCGCATTGCTGTTCAATAATAAATTCTAAATCTTCGAGATCTTTTTCAGTTAATGCAGGTAAAGAGATTTTTGTATCAGGAAGATTGATTCCTTTTTTAGAAGAAATAATCCCGCCTAATGTTACTTCTACTTTTACATCTTTTTCTTTGGTGATGTTCACTACTTTCACTTCAATCTTTCCATCATCGATCATAATGATGTTGCCTACTCTTACATCATCTGCCAGGTTCGGATAACTCACATAGATTTTTTCTAATGTACCAACGCACTTGGTATTGGTGAAAGTTAGAATGTCGCCTGCTTTTACATCCAGTGAATTATTTTCAATTTCACCCACTCTTAATTTAGGTCCCTGGAGATCGGCAAGAATAGAAATATTATAAGGTTCTGTGCTGTTGATATTGCGAATATGACTGATGATCTTTGCTTTGTCTTCATGTGTGCCATGAGAAAAATTCAACCTGAAAACATTTACGCCGGCTTTTACCAAGCCTAATAGCTTTTCATATGTATCGCAAGCCGGGCCAACAGTTGCAACAATCTTTGTTCTGTGCAAAGTATGGTTAAGCCCTGCTTCTTTATTCATTTGCTTATATAAATACTTGTCTAAATTCTTGCTCATACGGGGTTACAATTTTTTATTACGTTAATGAAATTAGCTGGCTAATATTTTTACGATCTTCATCCATTCTTGTCCAATTTTTTGCTTTTCTTTTACCGCTTTATCTAAAGGCGTATAATGTATTTTATTATTTACTACACCCACCATTACATTGTTTCGCCCCACCAATAAACTTTCTACAGCATAATAACCCATGTGACTGGCAATTAATCTGTCTTCGCAAGTTGGAGAGCCACCTCTTTGAATATGACCCAAAATACAAACTCTTGTATCAGCAGAAGGAATTCGTTCTTTAATGATCTTTGCTAATTCATTGCCATCTCCAAATTCACCACCTTCGGCTACTACAATCAGATTCACTAATTTTTTTCTTTTCTCTTTCTCGGTTAATGAAAGAATCAAATCTTCAATATCTGTTTTTGTTTCAGGAATTAAAATATTTTCAGCACCGGTTGCAATACCGCTATGCAAAGCAATATATCCTGCATCACGTCCCATAACTTCCACAATAAATAAACGATCATGTGCATCCATGGTATCGCGTATCTTATCAATGGCTTCCACTGCTGTGTTAACAGCAGTATCAAAACCAATGGTAACATCACTGCCTGCAATGTCTTTATCAATGGTTCCGGGTAAACCAATACATGGAATATCAAATTCATTACTGAATTTTTGTGCACCTTTAAAACTACCATCACCACCAATGACTACCAATCCATCAATACCTTTTTCTTTCAAATTATGATAAGCTGTAACACGACCTTCATATTCATAAAATTCTTTGCAACGCGCTGTTTTTAAAATTGTTCCACCGCGTTGAATAATATTGGCAACACTGCGTGAATTCATTTCAATTATGTCATTCTCTACCATGCCGGCATAACCACGCATAATGCCAAAAACTTCTAAGCCATGATATATTGCGGTTCTTACCACAGCTCTGATGGCTGCATTCATACCAGGTGCATCTCCGCCGGAGGTTAATACACCAATCTTAGTTACTTTTTTATTCGCCATTATCGGTTTTAAAATTTACGCGGTGCAAAATCGTTTTTTTATTTCACATTTTGAATGTATACTATTTACACGAAGTGTCAAAAATAAGCAATTGTGAATAATCGACAATTATTGTGATGAAATATGATGATTTTGTAATCTTGTAACCATGAAAGTACTTATTACAGGAAGCAATGGTTTTTTAGGGCAACATTTGACATTGTATTTGACCAAAAGAAAATTTGATGTAATAGCTTCCGGAAGAGGCGAATGCAGGATTCCAATAAAAGAAGAATTTGAATATTATTCAGTTGAGTTAACCAATAATGATGAAGTATCGCAAATGGTTGAAAAATATCATCCAGATATTATTATTCACACAGCAGCCATGAGTAAACCCGATGAGTGTAATAATAATAAACAACTTTGTACTAATAATAATGTTACGGCTACTCAATATTTAGTAGATGCAGCCAAAAAAATAAATGCAAAATTTATTTATACATCTACTGATTTTATTTTTGGAGAAAATGGCCCGCATAAAGAAGATGATATTCCAGCACCATTGAACTTTTACGGCGAAAGCAAATTACAGGCGGAAGGGATTGTAAAAAATAGCGGATTAAATTATGCGATTGTTCGCCCTGTTTTTATTTACGGAAATATTTGGGAAGGATTAAGACCCAGTTTCTTGCATTGGGTAAAAAATAATGTTGAACAAGGAAAGAAAATAAAAGTAGTGAGTGATCAATTAAGAACACCTACTTATGTGAATGATATTTGTGCAGGCCTTGAAAATATTATTCTTCAAAATACAACAGGTGTTTTTCATTTGGCAGGAAAAGATATTGTATCGCCTTATGAGATGGCCATCACTGTTGCCAAAGTTTTACAATTAGATACAACACTTATTGAAAATGTAACTTCAGAAACTTTTCCGGAACCGGTTGCCAGAGCAAAAAAATCCGGTTTAAAAATTGATAAAGCGATAAAACAATTAAATTATTCACCTGTATCATTCGAAGAAGGCGTGAAGCTTACTTTCGGTATTGATTAATTCATCATCAAAATATTTACACTTCTTTGTAAAATATTAAATGCAATTTCTGCCATCAGGTTTTCTTTATCTAAAGTTGGGTTGACTTCTGTAATTTCAAAGCAGCAAATTTTTCGCATTTGCATAAACTTACTCATAAGGTCTTCTGCTTCTCTCTCCCGTAATCCATTACTGACAGGCGTTCCCGTTCCTTTTGAAATAGAGGAATCTAAACAATCCACATCAAAACTTACATAGATATCCGTGCAATCACTTAAATAACGAATGACAGAACGAACTATATTTTCTGTTCCTTTTCTGCGCACTTCATTTGTAGTAATAACTTTCATTCCCAATCTTTCAATCAATTGTTTTTCTTCTTTTTCATAATCACGCAAGGAAATAAAAACAATATCTTCCGGTAAAACCTTTGGTGCAATTTTTCCGATATGTTTTAAATAATTCCAATTCTTTTTTGTTTCATCATCCAAATCATGTACACCAAATTCTTCGTTGTCTTCATTAATGGAAATTGACAAAGGCATACCATGTAAATTGCCGCTTGGTGTAGTGTATGGTGTATGCATATCAGCATGTGCATCAATCCATATTACGCCCAATTTGCTTTTTGGTTTGGCAATTTTAATACCCGCAATGGTTGCACCCGATGTACTGTGATCGCCACTCAGTATCACAGGGAAAAAGTTATTCTTCAATGTGTCACTTACTGCCTTGCTTACCTTTTCATACATGGAGATTACACCTTTGATTCTTTTAGCATATGGAGATTCAATCGGCTCAAACAATAATTTATTTTCGGTTGGTATTTTTTCAGATGGAAAATGAATAAAGAAATTACTCATAAAA
>CAIRTF010000073.1 GCA_903881425.1 uncultured Chitinophagaceae bacterium
ACAAAGTGCAAAAATTATGAGTGAGTTAGTTACAGATGATGTAAAAAAATATCAACATTAATGATGCAGTGGTTTAAGAACAAATATCATATTGCTTTAGGCATTGCTTTATTGTTTCATATAAGCGGTGTGATGGGTATTTTGTTTTCTCCTCAAAAAGATTGGTTCATTCAAAACACTCCATTAAATTTAATATTAATGTCGGCATTGCTCATTATCACACAGTCTCAAAAAAATATTTTATTCTGGATATTTTTTACCATTGCATACTTAAGCGGAATGATTGTTGAAATGATTGGAGTGAATACTTCTTTTTTATTCGGGCATTATGAATATGGCAGTGTAATGGGTGTAAAATTACGGGGCGTTCCTTTATTAATCGGACTGCAATGGTTTATGATGATATATTGTTCGGGCATAGCTATTCATCACATGCAAGTATGGATGGAGAACAAGTTTGGAGATATTGCCATATCGCCTTTTGTCAAGACCTTATCTTTTGCTGTGGATGGCGCATTGATTGCGGTAATCTTCGATTTTATTATGGAGCCGGTGGCTATTAAATTAGGTTTCTGGCAATGGAATGAGCATAAGATACCTGTGTTTAATTATACCTGTTGGTTATTGATCAGTAGTGTGTTATTGTTTGTTTTCAGTAAGCTAAAATTCAATAAACACAACCATTTCGCCATACATTTGTTAAAAATACAAGTATTGTTTTTCTTAGCGTTAAGAATTTATTTATGATCTGGTTATATATACTCACTACATTGTTTACTTTCTGCATCATGGAGGCTATTACCTGGCTTACACATAAATATGTAATGCATGGTTTTCTTTGGTATTTGCATGAAGACCATCATCAACCGACAGGTTTTGTGTTGGAAAAAAATGATGCATTCTTTTTAATTTTTGCCATCCCGAGTTGGTTATGCATTATGTTGGGTTTACAACATCAAAATTATTATGCAGCTGCTGTAGGCTTTGGTATTGCATTATATGGCTTTGCCTATTTTATTGTTCATGAAGTGATCATTCATCAAAGATTAAAATGGTTGAGCAGGAGCAATAATCGTTATATCAAAGCTATTCGTTGGGCGCATAAAATGCATCACAAACATTTGAACAAAGAAGAGGGCGAAAGTTTTGGTATGTTAATCGTTGCAAAAAAGTATTGGGATAAAGTTCGGCGTGATGAACAGATTCAAAAATAATCAGCTCGCAATCATTTTTTAAGATAAACTTCTGCGTTCTCTCGTACATTAGTAATAAAATCCGGCTATTGCAAAAAATTGAATCACATAATAATTCCCCTCTAGGGGAAAGCAGTTACGATTATATTATTGCCGGTGCCGGTTGTGCAGGATTGAGTTTATTAATGCATTTATTGCAGCAACCTTCTTTGCGCCATAAAAAAATATTGGTCATCGATCAATCGAATAAAACACAAAACGATCGTACCTGGTGTTTCTGGGAAAAAGAGAAAGGTATATTCGAAAATATCGTTTATCATCAATGGCAGCATTTAGATTTTCAATCAAACTATTTTTCTTCTCATTTAAACATTGCGCCTTATCAATATAAAATGATTCGGGGTATTGATTTATATGAAAGGGTGATTTCTTTTGCCAAACAATTTCCTAATGTTGAGTTTCAATGGGAGAAGATTGTTCAATTAGCAACTGATAATGAAGGAGCTGTCGTTGAAACAGAAAAGAATAGCTATTATGCTTCCTATGTTTTTAATTCAGTTTTATTAGAAAAGATAGGACCTGTAAAAAATAAATATTTATTGCTGCAACATTTTAAGGGGTGGATGATTGAAACTGCGATGCCTGCATTTAATCCTTCTGTTGCTACTTTCATGGATTTTACGGTTGATCAATCTAAAGGAACCACTTTTATGTATGTCTTACCGGTTACCGAACATAAAGCATTGGTAGAATTTACTTTGTTTACAGAAAATTTATTAGAGCCCGAAGCATACAATATTGCTTTGGGTGATTATATTTTAAATAAACTGCAAGTTGGCAGCTATACAATAGTACATGAAGAGTTTGGAGTGATACCGATGACGAATCAGCAATTTTCTTCTCATAACGGAAGGTTCATTAATATTGGCACTACAGGCGGACAAACAAAAGCCAGCAGTGGATTCACTTTTCAATTCATTCAAAAGCATTGCAAGCAAATCATTACATCTTTGATAAGATCCGGTAAACCTTATGGTAATGATACCATTGCTCGAAGAAAATTTAATTTATATGACAGTGTTTTATTGAATGTATTGGTGAATAAAAAAATGAGTGGTGCTGAAATATTTGCTTCCATCTTTCAATACAATTCTCCGCAAACAGTATTGCGATTCTTAGATAATGAAACTAATTTTATGGAAGACCTGCAAATTATGCGCAGTGTTCCGACAAAAATATTTTTGCCAACTGCTTTGCAGGAGTTATTTAAATAAGCAACTGAGTTTAATTACTTTTGCAGCAAGGTCTCGTAGTACAATGGATAGTATTAGAGTTTCCGAAGCTCCAGATTCAGGTTCGATTCCTGACGAGACCACTACAAACCAAATCTACTTAAGCCACGGTGCAATAAATTTTTGTTGGTATTGCATCCACTGGGCAAGATTGTTTTCTACCTGCTTTGGTATTTTTTCATCTACGGCAAGATTGTGTTCTTCTTTTTTATCAATATCTAAATTGTATATTTCTGCTTTTTGAGTAATTGAATTGAATAAGAACTTTTTATTGCCTTCTCTATAGCCTAATCTAAAATCTGAAAATGGTGTAAAGAAATAAGCTTGTTTCTTTCTAAGTTCACTAAACATATCTTCTCCTTGCCATTCAGCAGGAATTGGTTGATGTAATACACTGAGTATGGTTGGAGCAATATCACTGATACCACCAATGGATGATACATTTTCTTTTTCAAACACCGGATTAATAAATAGGCAAGGGATGTGTACATTCTCTTCATATAAATTCAAGGGATGTGTTGTTTGTTCGTGTCTGCCAAAAGCTTCGCCATGATCAGCGGTAATCACAATCAATGTATTGTTTAAGAGGTTTAAAGCTGTAAGTCGCTGCACCATATATTTCACCGCATTATCATTATCCTTCAGGGCATTTAAATATCTGTTTAAATTCTGATTATCCCTACAGAACAATTGCTCTTTTTGTTTTGAGAAATATGGGTAATGTGTTTGATATGTCCACAGCATGGCAAAAAAGGGATTTTGCTTTTGTTGCTCTATCCACTGCATGCATCTAACTGCTAAACAAGTATCATAAGTTCCGCTTAGATTACTCCCTATATAGTCCAGATTTATGAAATTACTTGATCCGCAAAAATCATTTCTGAAATCTTCAATTACATTAAATGATCTGTTTTTTAAAAAGCCATCGGCATTTTGATAGCGACTATCTCCACTCATGAAATAACCTGTTTGATAGCCTTCTTGTTTCAATTTTTGCGGTAATGAAGGGAGGGCAATATCCGGTTTTTTTAAAGTAATCGTTTGATAAGATATTAAAGGGTACACACTGCACAATAAAGAAAACATACTCATATTAGTACTGGGTGCATGCGCATATACATTATCAAATACTACTGCATGTTTTGTTAAACTATCAATAAAGGGGGTAACATTATACTGGTGATTATAACAGGAAATATATTCCGCCGGAGTAGATTCCATTACCAGCAGTATCACATTCTTGATTTGTTTTGATTGAAACAAACTATCAAAATGTGGAATAAGGATATTTTTATTTTTTGTAGCGAATGGGGATGCGCCGGTGGTTTTTAACTCTTGTAAAAATGATGTGCCCGAAAAGGGTTCTAAAGAAGCAATAAATGCAACAATAGGGTTTGATAGTTTTCTGGCATCTGTTTTAACAGATACTTTAGTAAAGGCGGCTAATTTTACTACAATAAGCGTCAATAATAAAAAGCTGATACCGAGATATGTTTTCTTAACGCTGCTAAAAAGTGTTTGAATAATTTTATATACCAGCACACAACTCATAACAGCTGCTGCTAAAAACAAAATCGTTTGAATAATATTATCGTGGTCAACATTCGCAGAGACTGCCAATTTTAAATCCAAGCTGTTGGCTAAAAAATCTGAATAATACAACCAAGAATAGGTAAAAGGTCTGCCAATTAAATGGATGGCAAAGCGATTAAGCAAACTGGATAATAAAAAAATAAATGCTAATACATTAAATACATAGATAGTCCATTTTGTTATTCGTGTATGTCCTTTACTTAAGCGAACAAGCATAACGGTGAACAAAACAAAACCCGTTAAAAATATTAAATCATAAGTAGCTGCTTGTAGTAAAGGAGCAATAGACTTAATTGGATGATTGGCTGCATACCATGTTAAGCCGGCTGTATCGGAACGTGTAAGGAGATGAAAGAAAATGAGAACTAAATAAACAGATAAAATATACAAATATGGGTTGCTGATATTTTGAGGCTTTCCTTTATACTTTTTGTATAAACTGAATAGCAATAGAAACAATAATACAATTAAAAACAGATAAGGTGATAGGGCTATAAATAAAAATTTCTCCGGAATAACGATTTGATTTGCAGTAGGTGAAATAACGACAACATCATTCTCTTTAACCTGTGTTGTGTATTCCTTCAAACCTGCAGTAGCATTCACATCCCAATAATCTAATAAGATATTGAATAAAGATTTCTTCAACCAAAAAACATAATTAATGGTAGTGCCTTCAGGTAAATTAATTTCTATAGAAAAAAATCTTCCCTCTTTAATCATCGGCGTATATAACAAACCTTCCTTCTCGAATGAGCCATTCGGTTTTACGGATGGTTCTTGCCAACCATTTACACCCCATACCAAGTACATTTCTTTACAAAAGGGGGCATAATATTGTATTTTCTCGGCTTTTGAAAAAGCGAAAGAATACCATCCTAAAAAAAAGATAATGAATAAAATGGTTTTACGTATCATATGTATTTTTATAGCAAATGCGGCTTGGCTTCTGTTAAACCGGCATTGGTAACGATCAAATAATCCGGTTTAAATTCTTGTAAATTATGAGCACCGCTGTAAGATAATGCAGAACGCAATCCATCTAATAAACCTTGCAACACAAATTTTACACCGCCTTTAAAAGGAATGACTGTTGATTCTCCTTCCACATTTCTTTCTTCTTTGCCATGTGCCATTTTTGTTTCTAAAGATGCGGCTCCGCGATAACGTTTAAACAAACCATTATTTTTTTCAATGATCTTTCCCGGAGATTCTTTGGTGCCTGCAATCAATGAACCCAACATCACTGTTGATGAACCCAATGCTAAAGCCTTTGCAATGTCGCCACTTGTTCTGATACCGCCATCCGCCATAACAGGTAGGGTGGTTACTGCATTAATATCTTCCAAACAGGTAACATTCGGAACACCGAAACCTGTTTTCAATCTTGTTGTACATAATGAACCGCCGCCAATGCCAACACGTAATCCATCTGCTCCCCAACTTTCCAAATCCTTTGCAGCCTGCGCACTGGCTATGTTTCCTGCGATGATATCAACATGTTCGGGTAATGTTGATCTTAATTTAGCAATCGCTTTTTGTACGAGTTCATGGTGGCCATGTGCTACATCTATCAAAATAATATTTGCTCCTGCATTAACTAATGCAACAGCTCTTTCTGCAAAATCATCATTCACACCAACAGCTGCCATTACCGGAATGGAATAGCTTTCTTTCCAATCGGCAGAGAGCAATGTCCATTTTTTTTGTAATTGATTTTTATTGATATGATCTGCCACTGCTGCTACTTCATTGCATTCCGCTTCAATAGATAAAAAACGATGAATACAACCTACGCCACCGGCTTCAGCCATTTTAATAGCCATTTTACTTTCGCAAACAGTATCCATACAGGAAGCAACAAACGGACTGCACAAAAAATAATGCTTTGAAACTTTTGTAAAGAGACTGATATTTTTTCTTGACACCACTTTTGAAAAAGAAGGTACTAATTGAATATCATCATATGTATAGGCATGTCTTCTCATAAAATGTATTTGAATTTATTTTCCGAAAGAACCAATATTACTGCTAAATATTTTTACGGCAATAGCTAATAATATTACACCAAAAAATTTACGTACTGCCAATAAACCGGCTTTGCCCAGAGCTTTTTCAATCCACTTCAAAGATTTTAAAACAATATAGATCACCACCAGATTAATGAGTATCGCAATTAAGATGATGAGCTCATCAAAGTTCGCTTTTAATGACATGACCGTTGTTAATGTTCCCGAACCTGCAATCACCGGAAATGCAATAGGCACCACCGTTCCGGAAGGTGCATCTTTATCGCTTTTAAAAATTTCATGGCCTAATACCATTTCTAATCCCAATAAAAAAATTACTACCGAACCACCTACTGCAAAAGAGCGAATGTCTAAACCCAATGTTTTTAAAAATGCTTTCCCGAAAAATAAAAACAAGATCATCAATCCACCCGAAACCAATGTGGCTTGCGTGGCTTTGATAACGCCCATCTTTTCTTTTAAAGAAATTAATAATGGTATGGAACCAACTATATCTATTACTGCAAACAATGTAAAGGTAACCGTGAGCAGTTCGTCAATTTTAAAATCCATATCAGAGAGTTTCTACAAAAGTAAAACATCCCGCCATAGACGAGATGTTTTTATGATGACCCGATAAAATACTTTTATAAATGAATGCTAACGCCAATATCTAAGAGGAAGGGAATGGAATTATATCCGCGAACATCAAAGAATTTTTGATGCGTGATGTTTTGCGCATTTACAAAAAACTTTAATTGTGTATTCATATTATATTCTGCATAAGCATTCAATAAATAATAATCTGTTAAAGCAATATCTGCAGTTTTATAACCGCCAATATCATAACGTTTGCTTACATATTTTCCGCTCAATGAGATAAATAATTGTTGCGAGCATTGATAACCCATAGTAATATTCAAACTATTGCCCGGCACTCTTAATGCATAACTATAAGTTATCGTGTCTTTATTGGTAGCACGATTTTGTGTAGTAACTTTTGGTAATAAATAAGTGTAGTTGGCAGTAATATTCCATTGTGATGTTGGCTTTGCTGTTATCTCAAATTCTAATCCATTCACAACAGATTTTACATAATTAAAATAATTGTAGGTGATGTAATTGTAATCAATGCCATTATCAATCACTCTGTTAAAATAGACCAATCGTGCATTGACTATTTTTTTCTGCCATTGCAAGCCTGCTTCATAATTGATGGATGTTTCAGGCTGCAAAGAATTATTTAAACTTAATTGATAAATACTCGGTGCTTTAAATGCCGATGCAATACTTCCGAATATTCTTAATGGCTCATTTATTGTATAAGATGGATTGAAAGTATAAGTATAATTAGTGCCGTAACGAGAATGATGATTGATTCTTCCGCCAAACTCCACATTCAAATTTTGATATGTGTAATAAACCGATGAATAAAACGATGTTTGTTGAATACCGGTATCATTAAATTTACTGTTATACGGACCATAGATACTTATTGAAGAATATTGATTATTCATGGAGCTGTATCTGTAATCTGTTCCGGCTAATAAGCTGAAACCATTGCCCAGCTTAATGTTGGCGTAAACTTCTGCAAACTGACCAACGCCATTATAATTATTCAATGACCATGAAGTGGCTCCAATAACCGAAGCGTTATCATTATAATTTCTGTTTAAAATATTGTACTGATAATTTGCAGAGAGCGAAAATATTTTATTGGTTATATGCATTCCGACACCGGTAGTAAAATTTCTGTTATTAATATTGTAATTGGTTTTATCAGCAAATGGTCCGGCATCAACACCTGCTTTATACTGACTGTATTGCGCAAATGTTTTGAATGATAGATGTTGATTGGCCTGATACGCAATACTTGCATTCAGATGATTGCCATCATATCCGTCTTTATCAAAATTTTTAATTCCGGTGCTGTCATATGCTGATGAAAATCCTTGTGTGTACAATCTTGCATAACGAGCAGTGTAAATAAATTTTCCAAGCTTACCATACAATTGTGTATTGCCTTTAAAAGTTTCAAAACTGCCGCCGCTTAATGTTGTTTTAAAATTCAGGGGAGCGGAGATATTATTTTTAATGGTGATGATATTGATCACACCTGCAATCGCATCGCTGCCGTATAAAGTTGATTGAGCACCTTTGCAAATTTCAATTCGTTCTATATCATTGATCGAAAATAAGTTCAGATCAAATTCATTGTTGATCATAGACGGATCGTTGATGGGAATTCCATCCACCAATATCAAAGCCCTGCCACTTGCAGCTCCGCGAACATAGATCGTTTGAACAGTGCCTGCATTATTGAGTGAGCCGTTAATGGTTACGCCTGCCTGTTCATTCAATAATTGCGCAACGGTTTTACCATTGCTTTTTTCAATTTGTTCTTTAGAAATTACAGTGATGACTTTTCCGGTAGTGCTTTGTTTCTGCATTATTTTATTAGCAGTAACAATCACCGGATCTAAACTGCTCCCTTGCAAAGTATCTTTTTGTGCAAAGAGAAAATGGCTGATGAACAGCAATGTGTGAAACGATACAATTTTTTTGCTCATTGTTTGAGTTTTTAAAATTTGAACAATGAGCTTTCAGGAAAATAAAAAAACGGAGAAATATAAATTGCCCTGCAGTGGCATTTTACATTCCATGCTTTTCACCCGAAAGCCGTGAATGAAACCCCGAGTATAATCGAGGCAGTGCATATGGCAGGTCTTCTGGCTTGTGCTTTGGAGAACTCCTTCCCATTGACAGCATATTTCATCAACAGTGGAATATTTGTTCTGCATTTGTTAATGGTGAAACTTAAATAGTCAAAAAATTTGCTATTCACTTTTCACCATTCACTGCACTTACAGCTACGGGGATAGCTCACGAATTCAACGTGATTCCCTTTTAATCATCCGCCTGAGGCGGATAAACCAAACGCATCACAAAAATAGGCGTTGGATTTTTCTTTTGGCATCAACTTGTTCACGCAGTGGTGAAAAGTTATACATCGGCTTCATTAAAAGAGAGTTCTATTTTTTGAATGGTGGGTTCAACCTTTCTATAAGTTACACCGGCTTTATCTAACATCATTTTCGAAGCAATGGCCGAATCGGTAGTGGCGTATTTATCAGATAAATAAATCACTTCACTGATACCTGACTGAATGATGGCTTTGGAACATTCATTGCAAGGAAACAAAGCCGTATAAATTCTGCAACCATGCAGATCCATGCCTATATTATTCAGTATCGCATTCAATTCAGCATGACACACAAATGGATATTTGGTTTGCAATGCATTACCCTGTTTGCCCCAGGGAAAATCATTATCATCACATCCAATAGGCAAACCATTATAACCCGCACCTACTATTTTATTTTTTTTATTAACGATGCAAGCACCTACTTGTGTGCTCGGGTCTTTACTACGTTTAGCAGATAATAATGCAACACCCATAAAATATTCATCCCAGTTAATATAATTGTTTCGTTTGTTCATAGTACAACGATTTCGATATAAAATTCATACAATTTAAAAAGCTTAATTAAAAAATGAAGATTTATTTTTCCTACATTTAAACTCTCACAACTTATTATGCAATCAAAACAAAAACTAAACCTGTTCTCTTTCACCATGATCGTGGTGGGATTGGTAATAGGAATGGGCATTTTCAGAACTGCTGCCACCAGTGCTAAAGATGCTATTGCACCTTCTGTTTATTTCAGTGCATGGATCATTGGCGGTATTGTGGCATTGTGCGGTGCATTAACTTATGCCGAGATTGGCAGCCGTTATCCCGTTACCGGAGGTTATTATAAAGTATTTGCCAAAGCCTATCATCCCAGTATTGCTTTTGCTATTAATTGTTTGATATTGGTAAGTAATGCAGCCAGCTTAAGCGGTGTGGCATTGGTAGGAAGCGGTTACTTACTAAAAATATTACCCGGCAATTGGAATGATACCGATAAAGCATTACTGAGTTGTATTGCTATCATCATTTTTTATATCATCAATTTACGCGGATTAAAAATAAGTTCACTGGCGCAGAATATTTTAATGCTGATTAAAATAACCATGATATTGGTTTTGATTGCTGCATTATTTTTTCCGCAACATTATGCGCATAACGATACACAACAAATTACTTCAGCTTCCACCTCTGCATTTGATTGGATCAAAAGTTTGGGCATTAGTTTGGTAGCTGTTTCTTTTACATATGGCGGTTATCAGCAAACCATCAATTTCGGCAATGAAGTGCATCAACCAGCTAAAAATATTCCGCGTGGCATTTTCTTTGGGATTACTATCATTATTGTTTTATACTTATTGGTGAATTTAAGTTATTACAATTTGGTTGGCTTTAATCAAATGAAAAATGAAAGAGAGATTGCTTATGTAGTGATGGATAAAATATTCGGACAAACAGGTGCTACTATATTTTCGGCATTTTTATTTTTAGGTGTGTTGGCTTATGTGAACGGATTGCTGATGAGTAATCCGCGGGTAATGTTTGCGATGGGTGAGGATGGAAGCCTGCCTAAAATATTTTCCCGTCAAAATAACAAAACCGGTGTACTTACTTTTTCATTAACGGTGTTTGCCATTGTGTGTATCATCATACTTTTCTTCTCGCAACAATTTGAACGCATTCTTACATTCTCCATTTTTCTCGATTGTTTCGGTATGATATTAAGCAGCGCTACTATTTTCTGGTTCAGAAAAAAAACAAAGCATTTAGAGGATAAAGAAATTTTTAAGATGAAACTATTTCCTTTAGCACCATTGATTTTTATAACAGCTTATGTTTTTGTGGGTATCAGTATTGCATTGGATTATGATAAAAATAATTATGCTGCATTAATCGGACTATCTGTGTTGAGTGTATTCATTGTTATTTATTTTTTATTGCACCAAAAAAATAAAATACATGTTCAATAAATTAAGAACGGTTATTTATCATGTAAATGATTTGCCCAATGCAAAAGCATGGTACACACAATTAACGGGCATCAAGCCCTATTTTGATGAATTGTTTTATGTTGGGTTTAACATCAATGGTTGTGAATTGGGATTAGATCCTGATAACCATAATATTCAGCAAGGCAATAATACCGTTGCTTATTGGAGTGTAGATAATATTAAAACAGCAGTAGAGAAAGCTGAAGGTATTGGTGCTTCAATTGTGTCACCTGTGCAAAATGCAGGGGGAACCATTGAAGTGGCTATTATTAAAGATCCCTTTGGTAATTGTATCGGATTGATCAGCGGAACATAATGTGATGACAGGTTAGTGATTAAAGTTACATCAGTAAACTTTTAGTATACATGCTTATCAAAACAGACTTTACTGCTACCTGATTTATTCTATACTTATTCTGCATTTTTGGAAAACCCAGTTAAATTGACCCCCTGATTCCAGAGTAAAGTAGTCCCGGTTCTCCAGATCAATGTGACCCCCCTTCGCCATTTCAAATTGACCCCCTAAAAGTTGGTATAAGATTGAGTTGTTTTTGTAGGAAAAAAAGAAGAAGTTCTCGATTCATCAATTTCTTCTTCTTCATGTCTAACAAAACAATTGAAATGTTTACAGTACGCCAGATTCTTCGTCTTTATGCTTCAGGAAGAGGGACAAAATACATCAGTCAATCGACGGGAGTAGCCCGTAATACCGTTAAAAAGTATTTGTACAGATTTGTTATATCGCAAAAAAGCATAGCGCAGATTGAGGCTATGAGCGATGCACAGATGTCCCGTATTTTTTTGGTTAAAGAAAAAATTGAGGTTGCCAATAAACGCTTATCCGATTTAGAACTGTTATTGCCTTCGCTTGCAACTATGCTGAAAAAGCGTGGGGTAACCAAGGGTATGTTGCATGAAAAATATCTTCTCCAATATCCTGATGGATATAAACACTCTGCATTTTTAGAGAGGCTCAATCAATTTATGCAGGTGGGCAAGCCCTCCATGAAGATGACACATAAGGCAGGTGATAAATTGTTTGTGGATTTTACCGGACAAAAATTGCAGTTAGTAGATGAGATTACAGGTGAAATAAGTGAGGTCGAAGTTTTTGTGGCCATACTCGGATGCAGTCAGCTCACTTTTGTAATGGCAGTTCACTCTCAATGCAAAGAAGATTTTATACTGGGTTGTGAGAGAGCACTTCATTTTTATGGTGGCGTGCCGCTGGCTATTGTACCGGATAATTTAAAATCAGCGGTAACTAAAGCCAGTAAATATGAAGCACAACTCAATGACAACTTTGCTGCCTTTGCAGAGCATTACAATACGTTTGGGTTCCCTACACGCACATATAAACCCAAAGACAAGGCATTGGTAGAAGGAGCGGTGAAGATTATCTACACTACCATTTTTTCTAAGATCGATCAAAAGGTATATCATAAAATAGAGGCCATTAATAGCGATATCCTTCTTCATTTGGAAGTGCACAACGACTCAATACTTACCGGTGAGAACTATAGCAGGATGCAACAGTTTATAGAACTGGAGAAACAAACATTGCAACCGCTGAATCCTTATTTGTTTGAACTGATGACTGTTCAATTATCTACAGTAAACAAATATGGCCATGTACTTTTAAGTACAGATAAACGCTATTACAGTGTACCCTTTAAGCTAATCGGCAGGAGGTTGAAAATAAAATATACAAGTACCAAAATACAAGTGTATGATGATAACGAAGTAGTTGCTGTTCATGAAAGATACTTGGGTAAGGGACTAAAATATATTACCACACAAGACCACCTGGCTACCCAACATAAATATTTAGCAGAGTGGAATCCTAAAAAATTTATGGACACTGCCAGTTCCATCAGTGAAGTGGTGGCACAGTATATCGCTAAAATATTAGCAAGAGAATTATACCCTGAACAAAGCTATAAATCCTGTTCCGGGGTTTTAAGTTTTGCTAAAAGAGTAGGTAATATAAGACTGAGCAATGCCTGTAAAAGAGCAGATAGTTTTGGTATTTATAACTACGGTATCATAGATCAGATATTACGATCAAAAGCAGACGGTATCCCTTTTGAAGATGAAATACCTAACACAATAATGCCATCACATGAAAACATACGCGGACAGAATTACTACGAATAAATAATCATCACTTAAAACCAAAGAACATGAACAAAGAAACAGCAAAGAAAATGGGTGACATGCGCTTGTATGGAATGCAGACCGCATTTAAAACATTTGTTGAACTACCGCCACCGGTTAGTTTTACCAATGATGAAATGGCCCAGTATTTAGTCCAGAATGAATGGGATGACCGCAAGCATCGTTCACTGCAACGAAACATCAAAACAGCTAAGTTCCGTTATATAGCAAATGCTGAGGGGATTGATTTTAATCCCAAAAGAGGACTTGATAAGAACCAGATCGACAGATTGTTTACTTGTGATTTTATAAAAAAAGGTCAGGACGTTTTTATTACCGGCAGCACAGGAACCGGTAAAAGTTATTTGGCATCCGCTATTGGTCACCAAGCTTGCTTATCAGGGTTTAAAGTTTATTATGCCAATACAGCTAAATTAATGTCCATCTTAAAAATGGCCAAGGCCGATGGTTCACATCTAAAGGAATTAAGCAGAATAGAAAAACAAGATCTGCTGATACTTGATGACTTTGGTATACAGGCTTTTGATGCCGGTGGCAGAGCACTGCTGATGGATATCGTTGAAGACAGACATGGCAAACACTCTACTATTATCGCTTCGCAAGTCCCGGTAAAAAACTGGTATGATGTTATAGGAGAACAAACCGTAGCCGATGCAATACTTGACAGGTTAGTACATCAATCTGTTCGTATAGAATTAAAAGGTGAATCCTTAAGAAAAACAAAAAAAGAAAACTCGTTGGAAGAAACAGAAAAAATTATTTAATCATAGTAGACTAAAAACTTTCCTAAGTTTGATTAACAAACACAATTAGTTCTTTACCATTTTTTAGGCTCCAAGATGTTCAATTATGAACGTCTTTTCTTAGGGGGTCACATTGCTCTGGCGAAGAGGGGTCAGTTTATCTGGTATTTACACATAATGAACGAGAAATATTTATGTATTTAATATTGCGGTAATACTATTCTTTAATTGGGGCAAGTCAACTGTACAGATATTAAAAATAATCTCATACTCCAGTTTTTCATAGTGATGAGAAACTAAATCTCTGAACTTGATAATATCATCCATGGAAGTATATTGCAAAGCCTCTGTTATTTCGGGATATTTTGCATTTATTTTTTTCAGCGTTTCGCTTAAAGCTTGCAATCGCATCAATACTGCATCATAATAAACACCGTCATGAAGAGTAAAAAGGTCATCGGCATTGTTGATGTTGCCAAAATAATTACTGATAGCGGTAAGGTGATCAATACACAATTCTAATTTTAAAAGAGCATCCTGATTAAACATAGATGATGTCTTTATGAATGGCTGTAGAGAAACGCGTAGAAAGAAATTTATGTTTTATTACCAGATCTACTTTTCGGTGCAGGATGGATTGCAGATATTCTGTTAAGGCAATATAATTATGCAGGGTTTTATTTTTAAGCGTTACCAAAATATCTATATCACTCTCGGTACTTGCATTACCTCGTGCTACAGAACCGAATACAGCCAATTCTTCAATGCCGAATTTATCGGCAAGCATTTCCTTTTCCTTTTTTAATAATTCGATCGCTTGATTCATACTATTATAACTTAATACAAAAGTAGTAAATCTATTTTTAAAAATATTTCTCTTACCCAGCAAGGGTTTTGTGGGGGTGGAACAACCCCCTCCACCCTTAACGCATCTATTTATTTGTTCTTTTTGTTCTCGCAAATCATCAACTGCAGTGATTGTTTGCAACCTGTCTGCCGGCAGGCAGGAAACCAATTTTTAAACAAATAAAACAAAAAGACATGGGTAAATTTTCAAAAGGCATACTGGGTCATTTTTCAGGAACAGTAGGCACCGTAGTGGGTTCATCATGGCGTGGCATCGACTATATGCGCAGCAAAGCTAATAAAAAAACAGGCGTTGCAACACAGGCACAGTTGGAACAGCAGCAAAAGTTCTCGCTGATGATCAAGTTTCTGCAAACCCTTAAAGGTTTATTAGAAATTACTTTTCAAAACTATGCAGTGAATATGACTGGCAGTAACAGTGCACTTTCGTACAATTTAAAAAATGCGATTACAGGTGCATATCCTGCATTTAGTATTGATTACAGTATGGCATTGTTAAGCAGGGGTGACCTCCCCAATGCCACAGCACCCAATGCCACCGCAGGTGCAGCAGGTAAAGTACATTTTACCTGGACAGATAACAGCGGAACAGGTAAAGCATTGGCAACTGATATAGCTGTACTGATCGTGTATTGTCCGGATAAAGCATTGAGTATTTATACAACAAATGCTGCGGTAAGAAGTGCGGGCAGTGATTTATTAGACGTAACTGCATTCAGTGGTAAAACGGTACAAACTTGGATGGCATTTATTTCAGCAGATGGTAATGAAATTTCAAACAGCGTATTTACCGGGCAAGTAAATGTAGTGTAGTCGGGAGTTGTAAGTCGTAAGTCAGGAGTAAGAACTAAACGGCTGTCAGGCTGAGGTTCTCGAAGCCTGCTGAACGAAATGCTCGTTGCATGCGTTCACTTTTCGAGAGCCTCAAAGTGACAGCACAGTTACCTCAAAATGGCAGAACAAATAATCAATATTTAAAATTGAAAACATGGAACTAACATTAATACGAACCTATTATCCGAATGGCACAAACGGAGAGATTATATTTAACAAAGAACATCTCTGTTACACGATAGAACTGCCTTGGATAAATAATGATCAGTTTATTTCCTGCATTCCTGAAGGAAGGTATCAATTACAAAAAAGATGCTGTGAGCATTTTGGTTGGCATTTGCAGTTGGTAAATGTTCCAAACAGAGATTTAATATTGATTCATCAGGCTAATGATGCCATGAAAGAATTAAAAGGATGCATTGCACCCGTTAGCATATTAACCGGAGAAGGCAAAGGAGATAGTTCAAGTGCTATGCTAACTAAACTGAAAATGGTTATCTATCCTTTTTTAAATAAAGGAGAGGAAGTAAGATTAGTAATTCAAAAAAACAATTTTACGCAAAGCAGTAAAGAATACTAAGTACACTAAGCTTTTGTTTCGTTGTAATCTTAGTCGCTTTGCATGAAACTATTCATCATTTAAAAAATAAAATATTATGAACATCATACAAAGAGCAAGTTCACCCACACCCGATTTCTTTCAAAAGCTAAGAAATATCGGATTGGCATTAGCTGCCATCAGCACAGCCATTATTACGGCTCCGGTTACATTACCCGCAGCAGTAATAACCATTGCAGGATATATAGCAGTAGCTGGAAGTATAGCAGGTGCGGTTAGCCAGTTGACAACAGAAGAAAATAAATAACAATCAATGATTGACAAGGTGAACCAAGCAATAATACTAAGCTTCAGGTATTCATCAATTATTCACTATCAATTAAAAATGAAATGAATGCTGCTACAAAATCAGGAACCATCGGCGGAACATTACTGACCATTGCAGCCACTATACAGCAAGAAGATATTATTAGAACAATGATATTAGCGGCTATTGGTGCTGCAGTAAGTTTTGGTGTATCGCATGTGTTGAATGAATTGGTAAAAAGAAGGAAACAATAATAAAGTGCCCTGAGCTGAAAAGCAGGACAGGGCACTTTACTGTTAAGGGCATCCTGATCAGAATATTTTCTATCTGTCTTTTGCTGCAAGACAAAAAACAAGATTCCGGTTGGGAAGCGATCGTTCATCTCATTACAAACCTCTCACAAGCTTTTGATACCATTAAAAATGCTGTTTAACAGGGGGTTTTTTCCGCTTGTCTATTTTTTTAATATGTAATGCTGTTTCCTTTATTTTTGTTGAATGATGAAGAATCTTTTAGCCCTTGCTATTTGCACAATTTTATTGCAGGCTGCTGCGCAAAGCCAGACTGAAAAATGGGACTTGCGTAAATTAATTGATTACGCCGCTAAAAATAATATTTCGGTAAAGCAAGCCGATGTGCAGGCACGTTTAACTGCATTGCAATTAAAGCAGGCACAATTATATCAGTTACCTACTGCCAGTTTTAGTACCAGCTTTGGCCCGCAGTTTGGTCGCTCCATCAATCCAACCACCAACTTATATACCAACAACGAATTGTTTTCTCAGAGTTATGGATTAAGCGGTAATGCGCAGGTATATAATTGGGGACGATTAAAAAATAATATTGCAGCCAATGAATTTAGTGCTCAAGCTGCATTGGTAGATATAGAAAGAGCCGCCAATGATGTTTCTTTAAATGTGGCTACTTATTATTTGCAAGTATTGGCATCGAAAGAACAGATCAATATTAATGAAGTACAAATTGCACAACGCAAAGCACAGATAGATGTAACGGCAAAACAAGTTGCTGCAGGAACAGTTCCTGAATTGAATTTAATTTCATTGGAAGCGCAATTGGCAACAGACAGCAGTAATTTGATCAGCAGTAAAACAACATTCGATCAAAATGTATTAACCTTAAAAGCTTTATTGAATTTGGATGCTGCATTACCATTTGATGTGGAAACGCCATCAGTAGATAAAATTCCTATTGAAAGTTTTGCAGACCTGCAACCGGAAGTAGTGTATCAATTGGCATTGGGCAATCAACCATTGCAAAAAGAAAATGAATTAAAGATAAAAGCAGCCGAAAAAAATGTTTTGGTGAGTAAAGCATCCATGTACCCATCTATCTTCGGCAACTATTCTTTGAATTCAACCTATAATAATAAAGCCACTGATTTAACGGGTAGTAAAATTCCTTATTTCGATCAGGTGAATGAAAATTTTCGTCAGAGTTTAGGATTAGGTATTCAGGTGCCTATTTTTAGTAATGGAACCAACAGAATCAATTATGAGCAATCTAAATTGAATTTGAAAAATAATTTATTGAATAAGGAACAAGCCAATCAAACACTCAAACAAAATATTTATACCGCTTATACCAATGCAGTAAATGCGTTAGAAAAATTTAATGCAGCCAAAAAGAATGTGGCGAGTGCACAAAAAGTATATGATTTTTCCTTCAGAAGATATGAAGTAGGTTTATTGGGAACATTGGATCTGATCACCAATCAAAATAATTTACAAACTGCAAAATTGCAGATGGTGGCCAGTCAATTCGATTTTGTTTTTAAAATGAAATTATTAGAATTCTATAAAGGTCAGGGATTAAAACTGTAAACAACATCTTCAACACTTGAAAATATTTTTATGAATAAAACGCTTATTTGGATCATTGTTGGATTAGTAGTGATAATTGGTGGATTGGTGGGTTTAAAAAAAGCCGGCATCATTGGCAAAGAAGAAGGCATTAAAGTTACTACTGAGAAAGCTGCTAAAAGAACTGTTATTGAAACGGTTACTGCAAGCGGTAAAGTATATCCCGAAATTGAAGTAAAAGTAAGTCCTGATATTAGTGGAGAGATCGTAGAATTAACCGTGCAGGAAGCAGACAGTGTGCGTAAAGGACAATTATTGGCTAAAATTTATCCTGATATTTATTTATCTCAAAGAGATCAGGCGGCTGCACAGGTAGCACAAAATCAGGCACAGGTGGATAATGCCAGTGCACAGTTGGCTTCATTAAAAGCAACGCTCGATCAAACAGCAGCACAATATGATCGTCAAAAACAATTGTTTGCCGATAAGATTATTTCCCGATTAGAATTCGATCAGGCTGAACAAGCGTATAAATCATCTGTTGCAAATTATAATGCTGCACAGCAAACCATCAAAGCAGGTCAGGCTGGTGTAAAAAGTGCGATGGCTAATTTAAACAGTGCAGCGAAGAATGTAGATAAAACAATCATCACTTCACCAATGGATGGCGTTGTGAGTTTAATGAATGTAAAAAAAGGTGAGCGTGTGGCGGGTAATAGTTTTAATGTTGGAACAGAAATGATGCGCATTGCTGATATGAACAGTATTGTGGCACAGGTAGATGTTGGTGAAAATGATATTCCAAAAGTAAAAATCGGTGATACAGCTGTATTGGAAATTGATGCTTACAGTAACAGAAAATTTAAAGGATTGGTTTTTAAAATTGCCAATCCGCAAACATCTGCTACATCAACTACATCAAGCACCGATGTAACGAATTATAAAGTACATATTCGTTTGTTGCTGGATAGTTATAAAGATTTAATTGTGAAAGGACATTTTCCTTTTCGTCCGGGAATGAGTGCTACTGCAGATATTCAGACCAGAACAGAAAAGGATGTATTGAGTGTGCCATTGAATGCAGTAACCATTCGTGATAAAAAGAATGTGAAGAAAGATGCGAAAGACAATACTAAACCTGCTGATAACAGTAATACCAATCAACCAAAATCATCTTCAGCAGATGATGCGGATGAAGTGGTATTTGTGTTGCAAAAAGACGGAACCGTAAAAAGCTTTAAAGTAAAAACAGATATTCAGGATCTGAATTATATACGCATTCTGGATGGATTGAAAGAAGGAGATGAAGTGATTACCGGACCTTATTCTATTGTAAGTAAAACATTGAAAGATGGCGATAAGGTTACGGTGAATAATGATCAAGATAAAACTGCCGATACAAAGAAACCATAAATAAAAGGGAAGTGAGAGCTTCCCTTTTTTATTTTTTTAATTTATTTCGTGGTGGGGCGTAATTATTTATTCTGGCCACTTTTGCTAAACCATGTTGCAAAGCAAATATTATTAAACCTTCACGGCTGTTAATGTTTAATTTTTCTTTTAAATGCTTTTGATAGTTATAAATAGAGTCTTTCGAAATAAACATAAGTACTGCAATTTGTTCATAGCTTAAACTA
>CAIRTF010000074.1 GCA_903881425.1 uncultured Chitinophagaceae bacterium
AAGCCATTTGCATTCCTTCTAAAGCTTTAATATTCGATCACAGCCAATATTATGTTTTGTTATATAATGGAAAAGGCAATGCCGATATTACTCCGGTAAAAGTATTAAGCATAATGGGTGATAAAACTTATTTAGAAAGTGGAGTAAAAGTTGGTGACATAATTGTTGGCTCTCAGGCTTTGTTGATTTATGATGCACTAAATAATTAGTTAATTATTTAATAACACAATCAAATGATTAAGGTTTTAAAAAGCATTATAGCGTTTTCGCTTAAAAATAAATATTTCATTCTCCTCTCAACATTATTGTTGCTGATTGCAGGTATCATTACTTTTAAAACAATGCCGATTGAGGCATTTCCGGATGTAACCAATACCGAAGTAACGATTATTACCCAATGGCCCGGCAGAAGTGCTGAAGAAATAGAAAAGTTTGTTACCATACCTATTGAAATTGCGATGAACCCGGTGCAGAAAAAAATAAGTCTGCGTTCAACAAGCATATTCGGATTATCTTATATTAAACTCGTTTTTGAAGACAAGATTACCAATGAAGAAGCCCGCTTACAGGTAAATAATCTTTTAAGCAGTGCCGATTTACCGGATAATGTAAGTCCGGTTGTACAACCACCCACAGGCCCTACCGGTGAAATTTTCAGATATACTTTAAGAAGCTCTTTCAGAGATGTAAGAGAATTAAAAACAATACAGGATTGGGTAGTTGACAGACAGATCCGTTCAGTACCCGGTATTGCAGATGTGGTTTCTTTTGGAGGCAAATCAAAAGTGTATGAAATAAAAGTTGATCCGGGTAAATTATCTTCATTAGGCATAACTGCTTTGGATGTTTATACGGCAGTTCAAAAAAGCAATATCAATATTGGCGGAGATATTATCATTCAAAATAATCAGGCTTATGTAGTGAGAGGCATTGGATTATTAAATGATATTAATGAAATAAAAAACATCATCATTCAAAATATAAATGGTGTACCTGTATTGGTAAAAGATGTGGCACAGGTTGAAATATCTAATGTTCCCAGATTGGGATTCGTAGGGAGAGCTGATGCCATTATTGATTCTGCCGGTAAAAGAACCATTACAACAGAAGAAGATGTGGTGGAAGCGATTGTAGTGATGCGTAAAGGCGAAAACCCTTCGCAAGTAATTGCAGGATTAAAAGCAAAAGTGAATAAACTAAACACTACTATTTTACCTGCCGATACTAAAATCATTCCTTTTTATGATCGCGATAATTTAATTCATTTTGCCACCAACACTGTATTGCATAATATGGTGGAGGGTATTTTATTGGTAACATTAATTGTATCGCTCTTTATGTTTAACTGGCGAACAACTTTAATTGTTTCTATCATCATTCCATTATCGTTATTATTTGCATTTATCTGTTTAAGGCTGATGGGCATGTCGGCAAACCTGCTTTCTTTAGGTGCAGTTGACTTTGGTATTATTATAGATGGCGCTGTTGTAATGGTAGAAGGCATTTATGTAATTCTTGATAAACAGGCAAGAGATATGGGGATGGCAAGGTTTAATAAGGTTGTAAAACTGGGATTGATTAAAAGAAATGGCGCTGAACTTGGTAAGGCTATCTTCTTTGCAAAACTCATCATCATTGCGGCATTGCTACCCATTTTTGCATTTGAAAAAGTAGAAGGCAAAATGTTTTCTCCCCTTGCTTATACTTTAGGATTTGCATTGTTAGGCGCATTGATTACTACTTTAACATTGGTGCCTGTTTTAATAAGTATGTTGCTTAAAAAGAATGTACATGAAAAGCATAATCCTGTTGTAAATTTTCTTACCAAAGGTTTATTGAAAAGTTTTGCTTTTACGTATAAGCATAAGTTTACTGCTATGATTGTTTCTTTTATTATCATTATTGCAGGATTATATTCTTTTAAATTTTTAGGAAGCGAATTTTTACCTGAATTAGATGAAGGTTCCATTTGGCTGAGAGTACAAATGCCTTATAGTATCTCCTTAGATAAATCTGTTGAAATTGCAAAACAGGTTCGCACATCATTAATGACATTTCCGCAAGTAAAAAATATTGTATCGCAAACAGGAAGACCTGATGATGGTACAGATGTAGCCGGTTTTTATAATAATGAGTTTGATATTATTTTATATCCGGAAGATGATTGGAAACCATTGATCACTAAAGATGAATTGGTTGATGAGATGAATAAAAAGCTATCTGTTATTCCCGGTGCACAACTCAACTTTTCGCAACCCATTACCGATAATATTGAAGAAGCTGTTTCAGGTGTTAAAGGTTCAATTTGTGTAAAAATATTCGGAGATTCATTAAACTATATGGAATCCAAAGCAACAGAAGTTTATAATTTACTTAAAACTGTAAATGGTATTGAAGATCTGGGTGTAATAAAAAATATAGGTCAACCTGAATTGGATATTGACCTCAATCAACAAAAAATGGCATTGTATGGAGTTGCCAGTTCTGATGCAAATGCAGTGATCGGAATGGCTATTGGCGGTAAAGCAGTTTCAACTTTATATGAAGGGATCAGAAAATTTGAGATACGCTTACGTTTTCCTGAAGAGTTTCGTAAAACACCTGATGATATAGGTAATCTGATGATTCCTACATTAACCGGATCAAAAGTACCCATAAAAGAAATTGCCAAAATTACTATGAAAACAGGCCCTTGTCTTATTTTCAGAGATGATAATGAAAGGTATTCTGCGGTTAAATTCTCCGTAAGAGGTCGTGATATGGGAAGTGCTATTGCTGAAGCTCAAGATAAAGTAGGCAAAGCAATAAATTTAAAGAAAGGATATAATATGATATGGCAAGGTGATTTTGAAAATCAACAGCGTGCAACTAAAAGATTACAACAAGTAGTACCGATTAGTTTACTGCTCATCTTCTTTTTACTCTTTGCCATGTTTGGTAATTTAAAAGATGCGGGGCTTGTATTTTTAAATGTTCCTTTTGCAATTGTTGGAGGTATCGCTGCATTATTTATCAGCAACACCAATTTTAGTATTTCAGCGGGTATTGGTTTCATTGCACTGTTTGGTATTTGTATTTTATTCGGTGTACTCTTGATAACAGAATTTAAAGAGAATCTGAATAAGTTAAAACACCAACCTGATGCATTGTATCAATCTATTCGTTTAGGAGTAGCTGCTCGTATAAGACCGGTAATGATGACTGCTTTAATGGCTGCCATTGGTTTATTACCTGCTGCCATTTCGCATGGTATTGGTTCAGAAAGTTCAAGGCCATTGGCAAGAGTTGTAATTGGAGGAATTTTATGTGCGATGATATTTTCATTGATCATATTTCCGCTTATTTTCAATTGGGCTTATAGAAATATAGATACCAAACATAGCAACGATCCTATTGCTGATAAAAAATAAATCAATCAGTTTATATTAAACTAAAACCGCCAACAATTTAGTTGGTGGTTTTTTATTCATCAAAATTTAATAATAATTACAACCATGTTGAAATAATAATAAAAGAAAAAGATATACCATTGGCTATTTTTGCGCCGAACATGAAATCATTATTGACTATATTATTTTGTTTGTTAGTGTTATTTGTTTTCTCTCAGGATACTACTCATCAAAAAGAAAAAAAATATTCTTTGCATTGGCAAGCCACTTTCATTCCTCAATACCATTTTGATTTTAAATCACCTTATTCCGGCGACAATAGTCTATTACCCAGTGAGCCCGTTAAAGCATCAATCACCACTACTCTATTCTTGAATTATAAACCTTTCAAGAATACTTATATCATTTTTAATCCGGAAGCAGCAGGCGGAAAAGGATTGAGTAAAACCCTTGGTGTGGCCGGTTTTCCTAATGGAGAGATTTATCGTGTGGGTGATCCGGAACCAAAACCATTCATTGCAAGATTATATATTGAACATCGTTTCCCTTTATCTGATATCAAAGAGAAAGTTGAAGATGATCAAAATCAAATAGCGGAAACAACCAACAGAGATTATTTATCTGTATTAGTGGGAAAATTTTCTTTAGCAGATTTTTTTGATGCATCAGAAATAAGTAATGATCCGAGAACTCAATTTTTAAACTGGTCGTTAATGGGCAGCGGTGCATGGGATTATCCTGCCAACACACGTGGTTATACAATGGGTGCTGTTACACAATTTATTTATCATGATCTGCACATCAGAGCTGCTTTAACTACAGTTCCCATAGAAGCAAACGGACCTGAATTACAACTCAAATGGAATAAAGCAATGGGCATGGTAGTTGAATTGGAGAAGAAAAAATTATTATTTACAAACGATAAAGTTTATACTGATGCATCTGTTGGCATATATCAAAATATTGCGAACATGGGTAATTATCAAGAGGCATTAAAATTTCCATCATTGTTTCCTGATGTAACATTAACACGTGCTTATGGCAGAACAAAAACAGGTTTTTATATAAGTGTAGATAATCATTTTAATAAAATACATCATTATATAGATTATAGTTGGAATGATGGTAAAAATGAAACATGGGCATTTACTGAAATTGACAGAATTTTTGCAACAGGTTTACGTTTTGATGGCTCTATCTGGAAAAGAAAACAAGACCATGCAGGATTGGCTTATGTAAATAATGGCTTATCTGATGATCATAAAAATTATTTAGCAGCAGGTGGTTATGGTTTTTTAATTGGTGATGGCAAATTAAATTATGGTCATGAGCAAATCATTGAGACTTATTATTCGTGGAATATCACTAAGAAAATTTTTATCTCTCCTGATTATCAATTTATTTTAAACCCTGCTTATAATAAAGATCGTGGGCCCGTGCATGTTGTGTCATTAAGAATGCATGTAGAATTATAAAAAAACTATTCAATCATTGGTCGCTTCATGGCCTGTAATCCTTTTTCATTCATCAACATTTTGTAATTCACTAATCGGTATTTTTTATCGTGCAAAAATTGCTGAAAGGGTATTGATAATAATGCATTCAATTCAGCATTGCGATGTTTACTCATTTCTTTTGGTCCGAATGGATTCAAATCTTCCATCGCAGCTAATTCAGGTGTATCAAGCCCTACATGAAATACAAAAAGTTTTATTCCACCTTCTTTAAATGTTTTTGTGCGCAACATTAATGTATCCGATTTATTTGCAGGCGAAGCGAAATAACCAATATCAATTCCATCTTCATTAAAATAACGAGAGATGGCCAATTTATATTCAGCAGCTAATTTTTCAACAATGGCTCTTGTTTCTAAAGTTTGTACAGCAGCACCCATATGATAATCTAAATAATCAATTTTCAATCCTGCTTTCAATGCTCTTTCAATTTGTGCTCTCAATTCTGTTTCTATTTCTGAAAGTTTTGGATGATTACCAAACAGTAAACTTCTTGATGGAAAAAAATTACCCAAAGAATCAATCAATGATGGAACAGCATTAGCACCGGAAACCGGTCCCCACCGATAATTCTTCCATTCAGAATTTAATGTTAAATGAATACCAACAGAAACATTGGAATATTTTTTCAACATAGCTGCTGCTTCGGTAAACCATGAACAAGGAACCATCACAGACATTGAAACAGGAAAACCTGTTTGCAAAACTTTTTCTGCGGCCATGTTTACGGAATGGCTCATGCCAATATCATCACAACGAATCAGAATTTGTGTTGAAGCCGTTTTTTCATTTTGAGAAAAAGAAGCAGAGAAAAATAATAATGCAACAATTACAATT
Organism: uncultured Chitinophagaceae bacterium; assembly: GCA_903881425.1. Lineage (GTDB taxonomy): Bacteria > Bacteroidota > Bacteroidia > Chitinophagales > Chitinophagaceae > CAILAF01. The sequence continues at coordinate 5,741 of CAIRTF010000074.1, forward strand.
GAATATTTCATACAACAGTCAGTTATGACTGTAAAATAACAATTGTTTCTGAAGAAAAATTATACTGCAAACGAAGTACCGCAACCGCAGGTTTTAGATGCATTAGGATTATTGAAAGTAAAGCCTCTGCTATTCAATCCGCCCTGCCAATCAATTTGCATCCCGTATAAATATAACCCATGACTTTTATTCATGATAAAGGATAATCCTTCAAATTCGTATACTTCATCATCTGCTTGTTGCGCATCAAATCCTAATACATAAGTCATACCACTACAGCCGCCACCTTTTACCCCTACTCTAAGTTTTGTAGTAGCATCAAAACTTTCTTCATTCATCAATCTTTTTACTTCTGCAATAGCTGAGGCTGTAAAAGAGACCGGCGCTGTTGTAATTGTTTCCATAATCAACATTTATACTGCAAAAATAAAACAGTTTTATGCAGTAATCAGCATCTATTCTTACGATTCGTGGAAATCCTCATTTTCAGCTATACAGAGTTATATTTGTAAAAACAATTGGAATGGATAATATAACGATCATTTTAAGTGCCATCATTGCGCTGTTGCTTGCAGGTTTTTTAGGCTATATTTTTTTCTGGCAACGCAAACACGGAATCGGAGAAGATACCAGCATTGATAATAATACCCGTCAAATGCGTTTACAAGCTTATGAACGATTAACATTATTGGTCGATAGAATTGCTTTACCGAATTTAATTGCCAGATTAGGACAAGGGCAATTTTCGGCCCGTGAAATGCAATTGATACTTACACAAAATATTCGACAGGAATTTGATTACAACATTACGCAACAAATTTACGTGAGTGCTGAATCGTGGAATGCGGTGAAGAATTTAAAAGAACAAAATATGTTAGCCATCAATCAATTCGCCAATAATTTACCGGCAAATGCAACAGCACTTGATTTAAATAAATTATTGTTAGAATATTTAATGAATGATGTAAAAGGAAGTTTACATGATAAAGTGAGCGAAGTGTTAAGTTATGAAGCAAAGAAATTATTATAGTCCAAGCTCAATAAAAGAATGTTTACTATATGACTAATGATAAAAAAAAAATTACCGATTCAGGAATTGAAATAAAAGCTCTGTATACAACTGTTGACAGTAAACAGTCAACAGAATTACCCGGTGAATTTCCATTTACCCGGGGCATTCAACCCGATATGTATCGGGGTAAATTATGGACAATGCGTCAGTACGCCGGTTTCTCTACTTCAGAAGAAAGCAATAAACGTTATCATTATTTGTTATCGCAAGGCGTAAACGGATTAAGTGTGGCGTTTGATCTTCCTACACAAATTGGTTATGATAGTGATCATGCACTATCAGAAGGCGAAGTGGGTAAAGTGGGCGTTGCCATTGATAGTATTGAAGACATGCAAACTTTATTTGCAGGAATTAAATTAGAAGATGTTTCTACTTCCATGACCATCAATGCAACCGGATTTATTTTGTTAGCATTTTATGTAGCATTGGCAAAACAGCAAGGTGCTGATTTGAAAAAAATAACAGGCACTATCCAAAATGATATTTTAAAAGAATACGCAGCAAGAGGAACTTATATTTATCCGCCTAAACCTTCTATGCGCATCATCACAGATATTTTTGAATGGTGTGCCAAAGAATTACCTAAATGGAATACGATTTCTATTTCGGGTTACCATATTCGCGAAGCAGGAAGTACTGCAGTGCAGGAAATTGCATTCACTTTAAGCAATGGCAAAGCCTATGTAAAAGCTGCGTTAGAAAAAGGTTTAGATATTAATGTGTTTGGCAAAAGATTATCTTTTTTCTTCAATGCTCATAATAACTTATTTGAAGAGGTTGCCAAATTCAGAGCTGCCAGAAGAATGTGGGCAAAGATGATGAAACAACTAGGCGCTACAGATGAAAAAGCGATGATGCTTCGCTTTCATACTCAAACCGGTGGCAGTACATTAACTGCTCAACAACCATTGAATAATATTTCTCGTGTAACCATTCAAACACTATCTGCGGTGTTGGGTGGCACACAAAGTTTGCACACCAACGGTTACGATGAGGCATTGAGTTTGCCAACCGAGGAAGCAGCACGTATCGCATTACGTACGCAACAAATTGTTGCTTTTGAAAGCGGCGTGACTGATACAGTTGATCCATTGGCAGGAAGTTATTTTATAGAAAATCTCACCAATGAAGTAGAACAAAACGCTTGGGATCTCATTGCTAAAATTGATGCCATGGGCGGAAGTGTGAATGCCATTGAACAAGGATTTATACAAGATGAGATTGCACGCAGTGCTTATGAATATCAACGACAAATTGAAAGCGATGAAAAAATTATTGTAGGTGTAAATAAATTTATAATAGATAAAGAAGCAAGTATTCCTGCTTTTAAAATTGATGATAGTATAAGACAGTTACAAGTTGATAAGTTGAATAAGTTAAAAAGCAGAAGGGATGATATAAAAGTAAAAGAATGTTTGCGAAAGATTACTAATGCAGCAAAAGATGGCTCTAATTTAATGCCACATGTAATTGAAGCAGTTGAAAATTATTGTACGTTGGGAGAAATTGCTAATGTATTAAGAAAAGTTTTCGGTGAGTATAAATAATCAAGCATATGGAAATACAACATCCATTCGTCCATCATGTTTATTTCTGGTTGCGTAATCCGTTCAGCCAGGAAGATCATCAAGCTTTATTAAAAGGGTTACAAGAATTGAGTGCTGTGCCAACCATTCAGCAATTTCATATTGGTGTGCCCGCTGATACCAACAGAGAAGTTATTGAAACCTCTTATAGTTTTTCCTGGTTAGCTATTTTCAATAATAAAAAAGAGGAAGAAATTTATCAGCACCACCCTATCCATTTAAATTTTATTACCAACTACAAAAATTTATGGAAGAAAGTGATTGTGTATGATTCTGTAAAAAGTTAAAATGAAAATCGTTTTGCACTTAACCAATGCAGCGTAACATCTTCAGGCACTTTCATTCTTTCTGCAATTTTTTTATATCTAACTGCCAAAGTACTTAAATAATCCTGTGCTTTTGAGACACCATCTTTTAGTCCGGTTAGGGTTTCAATTTTCCATAAACTTACCAAATGTTCAATAATACTTGCATAATCCCATGTGGTGTACACACCGATCTTTTGAGTGATCTCAGAAAATTCTTTGAACAAATTATGTTTCTTTCCGCCTTCTGCCATTAACACAGCAGGCATTACAATTTGTTTACGCATCATTTTTTCAAAAGCGATCAATGCACCATTTGGATCGATCTCAAACACTGCACTCATAAATGATTTATATGCTTTCTCATGTCTGGCTTCATCACCCGCAATGGTTTTACATATTTTAGATAAGTTACTATCCCCAGCTTTATCTGCTAACTTACCAGTATTTACATGAGAAATCTTTGTGGCTCTTTCTTGAAAAGAAGTATAAATAATTGTTTGATATGGATCTTGATTTGTTTGAGGATCAAATCCATTGTAAATCAACCGATGAATAGTTTGTTCAACTTCACGCATATCGCAACGACCACTTAAATACAAATATTTATTTAACAGATCCCCATGTCTGTTCTCTTCTGCTGTCCACGCTCTTGACCAACGAACCCAACCATTAGTACTGGTTAATTCTTTATCCTCATTCACAATTAAATTAAAATAGGTTTGATAACTTGGCAAAGCTTCTTCTGTAATCATATTGCCTACCAAAGAGGTAATCACAGAATCGGGAATGCCTTCACATCTTTCACGCAATTGTTTTACTTGTTCGTATGCATCTTCCTGAGTAAGATCAGGTAAAAAGTCGGTAGGTTGCCAACACTCATCAGGATTCATTAGATCTTCTTCTACTGCTTTAGCTACTACATCAGCAATCATTCCAATTACTTCTTTATTTTTTTCCAACCCATTTTCTTCTTGTGTCATTACTATATTTTTGTGAAATGAAGGTAATATAATGTGTGGAGTAAATATTTTTTTCTTTCAGAATAATAATACCTTAAGCATGAATTCTATTAGAGAATGATACCTAAGCCCTGCTTTCCTTGCAATGATATTTTACCATCATCAAACAATATTCCGGTAGCATTGTCTTCTTTTAATAATAATGGGCCATCCATATCTACATAATCTAATTGTGGCAAAAAATTAGCAATTGCAGCAGAACCAATACTGCCTTCATTCATACTGCCCATCATTACTTTCATCTTTAGCTCTCTTGCTTTTTTAATCATTCGTAATGCTGGTGTGATGCCGCTGCATTTGGTAAGTTTAATATTGATTCCATGAAAATGCTGAAAACATTTTTCAACATCCTTTTCTGATACACAACTTTCATCTG
>CAIRTF010000075.1 GCA_903881425.1 uncultured Chitinophagaceae bacterium
AAGAACCTGTTAATTCTATTTTTTCTTTATAAAAAATTTGTAATGCTCTTTCGACTTCTGATTGAATGGTCAAAGCATTGTCTTGTATCTGAAAACCGCTATATCTTGTTCCTTTGTAAGATACTTCTATAAAATATCTTTCCATGATTAATTGGTTTTTACAGAAGCTCTGAATTTTTCAATCATAGAAGGCAATGAGAATTGTGCTTCTAATGAAGGATAATTTTCTATATCACTAATAGATGCTTTTGCTGTTTCGAAGAATTTATACCGTGCAGCTTCAGATAAAAATAATACCCCTAAATTTTTTATCTGCTCTACCGAAAAACATTTTATTTTAAAAGAACGCTTGGCTACCTGAATCATCGCGTCATCATTCGTTGATGCAGCCATATCAGCTCTTGTTTGATAAAAATCTTCTTTACCTGCAATTGCACTACATTTCTTTTTTGGAACTTCAGTAATTGCTTTTTTGGCATTGCCATTCATTTCTTCTTTTGGAATAAATATGGCAATCGTATCAGGCTTGCCACTTGATATATCCACATATACCTGATCAACACCTTTGCTGCTTTGGTTTTCGAATGATTTAGTGATCACAGATTTTTTAACTTCAGTATTTAAATCGGGTGTTGCAATTATTTTTTTTTCTGCCACATTCTCTGCAATATTGATAGAAGTATTAAGATCGCTTTTAGGTTCTTCTGACTTTTTAATTTCAACAGGTTTTTCAACAACGGAACTTACTGCAATTTTTGTTTTCACGCTATCTCCATGATCTGCCATAACAGTTGTAAAGTTGATGATATCAAATAACCCCCAACCTTTATCACCAAATTGTTTTAATGCAAAGCCTGCATCTTTGGTAATATATAGTACAAAATTTTGTTCAGGAATATCATGACTGCTGAAACCTGTAATCAAATAATATTTACCTGATATTAATTGAGATAATATTAAATAACCGCTTGTTGTGGAATTATAAGTTTTATCATTCAGTTTCACATAGAAGGCTTGCTTGTTTTCGCTTTGTATATAAACAAAATGTTTTTCCTGCGCTACTGCTGTAATCATTCTCGTTATTAAAAAAGAGAATAATAAAAAGGCACGAAGGTTTTTGGCTATGCTCATCTGCTTTAAATAGTTTATACAAATCTAAAATAAATAACGGTCGTTCATGCTGTTTATTCTCCACTTATCATGGATAAGTGGGATTTTAAAAAATTAGCTCCCATTTACTTCAAACACCTATTATCTTTATCTTTCATAAAAAACATATTTAATGAGAAAAATATTGTCAATGCTCGGTTTGTTTGTTTGTATGTATTCGTATGCACAACAAACAACTGCAACAAAAGAAGAAGCATGGAAAAAACAGTACCGTGCTTTTGCCACCAAGGTTAATGACCTTGTGAATACAAAATTGCAGGCAAAATTTGATTACGATAAATCGTATATGTATGGAAAAGTGTGGCTCACTTTAAAACCTCATTTCTATACAACAGATAATTTATCACTCGATGCAAAAGGAATGAACATCAATAAAGTGGAAATGGTAAAAGCCGGAAAAAATATTCCGTTGAAATATCAATACGACAGCACTTTTTTGAACATTCAATTAGATAAAAAATATAAAGGCGGCGAAAGCTACACTGTTTATATTGATTATACAGCCAAGCCAAATGAATATACTGCACAGGGAAGTGCTGCCATCACCGATGCAAAAGGATTGTATTTTATTAACCCGAAAGGAGAAGATAAAAATAAACCCACCCAAATTTGGACACAAGGCGAAACAGAAGCCAATAGTGTTTGGATACCAACCATCGATAAGCCCAATCAAAAAACAACAACAGATTTTTATTTAACTGTTCCTTCAAAATATGTGAGTTTAAGTAATGGCAAACTCATCTCTCAAACAAAAAATACAGATGGTACCAGAACAGATTATTGGAAAATGGATCTGCCTCATGCGCCTTATTTAATGTTTATGGGTATTGGTGATTTTGCAATTGTAAAAGATCATTATAAAGACAAAGAAGTCAATTATTATGTTGAAAAGGAATATGAAAAAGTAGCAAAGAAAATTTTTGGGTTAACCCCGGAGATGATCAAATTCTATTCTGAAAAAGTTACAGGAGTTGATTATCCATGGGCAAAATACAGTCAGATTGTGGGAAGAGATTATGTAAGCGGTGCAATGGAAAACACCACTACCACTTTACATGGCGAGGCTGCTCAACAAAATGCACGTGAATTAACCGAAGGCAATAATTGGGAAAGTGTGATTGCACACGAATTATTTCATCAATGGTTTGGCGATTATGTTACTACAGAAAGCTGGAGCAATATTACCGTGAATGAATCTTTTGCCGATTACAGCGAATATTTGTGGCAAGAATATAAATATGGCTCTGATGCTGCATTAGAAGAAAATTATTCTAAACTGTTACGGTATTTATCTAACCCTGCGGATGCAAAAAAAGATCTGGTTCGTTTTTATTATGCGGATAAAGAAGACGTTTTTGATAATGTGAGTTATCCGAAAGGCGGACGCACATTGAATATGCTGCGACACTATGTTGGCGATAGCGCTTTCTTTAAATCATTGAATTATTATTTAAACACCAATAAATTCGGTAATGGCAGTGCACATAAATTACGCTTGGCATTTGAAACTGTTACCGGAAAAGATTTAAACTGGTTCTTTAATCAATGGTATTTCGGAAGCGGTCATCCTGTTGTTGATATTAGTTATGCTTATGATGTAGAAAAACAATTGGTGTCTGTTTTTATTAAACAAACACAAGCAGGTGATAAAATTTTCAAATTGCCCATTGATATTGATATATATCATGGCTTTGAAAAAAAGAGAAATACCGTTTGGATGGAAAACAAAGCTGATACTTTCACGTTTGCTGTTAATTCAAAACCAGATCTGGTAAACGTTGATGCAGATAAATATTTATTGTGGAACAAAAAAGACAATAAAACAACAGCAGAATTTATTCATCAATATAAATTCGCTAAGAATTTTGTTGACAGAAGAGAAGCCATTGATTATTGCACTGCACATAAAAAAGAACAAGCCGCATTTGATCTATTGAAAGATGGCTTGGATGATCCATATTATAAATTACGCAACAGAAGTATGTTGGCTTTGCAAGACACAGTGTTAGATGCAGCAACACTTGGTAAGATTGAAAAGATTGCTACTAACGATACTTATAAATATTGCAGAAGTTATGCAATTAATGCATTAGCAAAAACAAAAGACAAAAAATATATGCCTTTGTATTTAACTGCGGTAAAAGATTCATCATATGCTGTTAGTGCATCTGCATTAGAAGCCATTAAAATGTTGGATGAGGACAAAGCAATTAGTTTATTACCTGAATTACAGAAAGATGCAAAGGGAGCATTAAAGAACACCTTAGATGAAATAGAAATATTAACGAAAGGAGATAATGATTTCGATGAAATGTATCATAAGTATACTGATATTTCTAATACTGAAATCAGATCATTGCAGGCAAAGTTTGATCGTACTTTTTCTTTTATTACTTATTTAACCAAAGTAAATAATACAGCTAACTTTAAAAAGGGATTGAACGAAATAATCACCTTCAGAAACATAGTTGCGAAATATGGTGTAGCACCTCAAATAAATGGAGCTATCAAAGAAATGGGCAAAAAGAAAGAAGCAAATAAAGCAAAAGCACCAAATGCTGCTGATGTTGATGAGCAATTAAAATATATTGCAGAACAAACAAAAGACTAATATTAAATAATTTGAAACAAAAAAAACATCACTCAATTGAGTGATGTTTTTTTATGCTCACATAAAATTATTTTTTACCATCCACCGCTGGCACCGCCACCGCCGCTGCTACCTCCGCCAAATCCACCGAAGCCGCCACCGCCTCCACCCCAATCACCGCCGCTGCTTCTGCCGCCGCCATTTAACATACTTCCTAATAACATGCCGGTAAATAATCCACCACCCCCACTGCCCCCGCTTCCTCTGCTAAAAAGAAATATCAGTACAAATATTAAAATGAAAATAAATTTTATCAAACTGCCAATCCCGATATTATTGACGGGATTATTTTTATCACGTTTTATTTTATACTCACCTGCAGCCGCTTTACTTAAATCACTCACTGCTGCATTAAATCCGCCGTAATAATTTCCTTGCCTGAATGCAGGCTTAATATCATGTTCAATAATATCCCTTGCTATGATATCCGGTATGGCGCCTTCCAATCCATAACCAACTTCTATTCTTATTTTTTTATCATTAATGGCCACCAATATCAATACACCATTGTTTGTTTTTTTATTACCAATTCCCCATTCACGAAAAGTTTTGGTAGCCACGTCTTCAATAGGTTCATCATTTAAGGTAGCTACCGTAACAATGGCAATTTGATTAGATGTGCTATCATCCAATGCCACCAATCTTCTTTCTAAATTTTCTCTGTCGTATGCATCCAATACATTAGCATTATCTACAACCAATCTTGGCGGATTTGGTTTAGGAATACTTTTTTGTGCAAACAGATTGATTGCAGAAAGAAAGAAAAATATTGTAAGAAGTTTTTTCATTTTTTGTCAGGCTGAGTTTATCGAAGCCTTTTTATGGGATCACCTTTCGACAAGCTCAAGGTGATAATTGCATTTATTTATCTGCCGAAAACAATATCATCCGGCAATTCATTAATATCAGTTTTTGCATCGTAGGGAAAATGCGATTGCAATGCCTCACCGATTTCTTCAATAACATGCGCAATACCCTTTGCATAATTATTGGCATTGAAATGAGATAACATTTTTTTTACTGCTTCATTCCAAAATACATCACCTACTTTTTCGTGAATGCCTTTATCTCCGTAAACCGCTAACTGACGATCTTTCAATGCAACATACACCAGCACTGCATTGCGTTGTGCTGTTTCATGCATTTTCAATTTATTGAAAATTTCAACAGCCCTATCCAATGCATTCATGTAACTGCATTTACTTTCAACATATACTCTTACTTCGCCACTCGTTCTGTGTTCGGCAGATTGAATGGCGGAAGTAATGAGTTGTTTTTCTTCTGTTGAAAAAAGATCAGTTGCTTTTTTACGAAAGAGATTGAACATGTAAATGAATTAGAATTTTACCTCAGGTGCTTTTTCACTTCCTGCTTCTGCCTGGAATCCTGTTTTCACTTTAAATCCAAACATACCTGACAAAATATTCATCGGAAATGAACGCACTTGCACATTGTACTGTTGAACTGCATCATTGAAATCGTTACGTGCAGTTTTAATTCTGTTTTCAGTTCCTTCCAATTGTGCCTGCAATCCGCGAAATGCATCATTAGCACGTAGGTTCGGATATTGTTCTGAAACTACCATCAAACGACCTAATGCCTGAGACAATTGACCTTGTGATGCTTGAAATTGTTGAATTTTTTCAGGTGTTAAATCTTTTGCATCTATCTTCATTTGTGTAGCACTTGCTCTTGCAGCGATTACATTTTGCAAAGTAGTTTGTTCAAAATTAGCTTCACCTTTTACAGTATTCACCAAATTTGGAATCAGATCGGCTCTACGCTGATAATCGCTTTGTACTTTGTTCCATGCATTGGCAACATTTTCATCTTGCTTTACCAAGCCGTTATAACCATTACAACCGCTGAATCCTATAAACACTAAAACAACCAAAACAATGATTAAAATTAGATTACTTGTTTTCATATTTTTTAATTTGTTAAGATAAATATACATCAAACCCGATACCTAAGGTTTATTTTATGACGGAACGGCATGAAATAAAAAATACACCTTGTTGCAAAGCGGATGAGCGGTTAATTATTTTTTTTATCTTTTAATTCATTTATTAAACCTTTTTCCTGATCTGTCAGAGTGCTTGCATTATCAGGCAATAAAAAATATTTTTTCAATGCCATTGTATCAGTGGTTGTTCCTCTATCAAGTAATTTATCCAGTTTAGGAAAATATTGATCGATGCTTCTTTTATTTTGTAATGCTACATGTTTTAAAACAAAAACACCTGACGATCCATCTTTTAAAACAAATGCATTTGTTGCAGTATACCACCTACCTACCAAATATTCCAAATTATCAACCACTACATAATGAACGGTCATTTTATTCAAAAAATCACAAAGGCTTCTTGTAATCTTTGGACCATACTCTATAATTGATTCTTGATATAAATCAAAAGTGGATACTTCACCTTTGGGGATGATACCTGATACACTGCATAAACAGCCTACATATTTGTCATACGGAGAGCTGATATAATTATTATAAGCCCCCCATAATGCCTTTTGTGATTGTTTAATATCCATAAACAAAAAGGAACGAACAGGTGAATTAGCTCCTGCTCCAACAAAATATCCCTGCCAATAACCGGTAATATTTTGTGCATCCAATAAACCAACAAGAAAAGTAAAAATGAATGCGATGATGATCTTTTTCATTGCAGCTTTATTTGTTTAATTACTAAAATAATTGAAATTATATAATATTGATACGAAGAGAAATTATTTCCAAAAAAAATCCACTTCGTTATGAAGTGGATAGCTGTTTATTTGAAAGAATTTATTCGTTCACTGCCGCAATACCGGGCAAAACTTTTCCTTCAAAATATTCTAACATCGCACCGCCACCGGTGGATACATAACTTACTTTATCTGCAAAACCGAATTGATTGACCGCAGCCACACTATCACCACCACCCACTAAACTAAAGGCACCATGTTGTGTTGCTTCTGCAATAGCCACTGCCACAGCTTTTGTACCATGTTGAAACTTAGCCATTTCAAATACACCCATCGGACCGTTCCATAAAATAGTTTTAGAATGTTTGATCACATTAGTAAATTGCTCACTTGCATTAGCACCTATATCCAATCCCATCCAACCATCCGGAATATCATCCGATGGTGCAGTGGAAATATTTGCGTTTGCATCAAATTTATCTGCAATGATACTATCACTTGGTAAGTGAATATTCACACCTTTAGCTGCTGCCTTTTTTAATAGATCAATCGCAGTTTGCAATCTATCTTCTTCGCATAAACTGTTTCCTATCTTACCACCTTCTGCTTTCATAAAAGTGTAGGCCATTCCACCACCAATGATAATATCGGTAGCACGTTCTAATAAATTTTCTATAATGAGTATCTTGTCTGAAACTTTTGCCCCACCGATGATTGCAACAAATGGTTTTTGTGATTGATGTAATACTTTTTCTGCACTGATCACTTCTGCTTCCATCAATAAACCAAAGAATCTTTTTTCTCTCGGAAAATATTTTGCGATGACTGCAGTTGAAGCATGTGCTCGGTGCGCCGTTCCAAAAGCATCATTCACCCAAACATCTCCCAGCTTGGATAATTTTTCTGCAAAAGCTTCATCGCCTTTTTCTTCTTCTTTATAAAAACGCAAATTTTCTAATAACAATACTTCACCATTTTTTAATGATGCCGATAATTCAACAGCAGATGCGCCGATACAATCATCAGCAAATTTAACACCCCCAACCCCTGAAGGGGAGTTTGTAAAACCAAGTAAATCATTGAGGTGATTTACTAAGTGTTTGAGTGAATATTTTTCTTCCGGACCATCTTTTGGTCTGCCGAGATGACTCATTAAAATAACGCTGCCACCATCTTTCAATATTTTCTGAATAGTGGGAATGGCAGCACGCATTCTGTTATCATCTGTAATAGCAAAAGTTTCTTTATCTAAAGGCACATTGAAATCAACGCGTATCAATGCTTTTTGATTAGCGAAATTGTGGTCAGAAAATTTACTCATAAAAATGATTTTGAAGTAAATAAAAATGCCGAACGATTGTCCGGCAAATTTTATAAGGGTTGATTATTTGCTAATTAATCCTGCAAAGTATTTCACAGTGCGAACCAATTGAGACACATAGCTCATTTCATTATCGTACCAGCTTACTACTTTCACCAATTGTTTATCGCCAACTGCAATCACTTTTGTTTGTGTTGCATCAAACAAAGAACCATAACTGATACCGATGATATCTGTGCTTACAATTTCATCTGTTGTATAACCAAAACTTTCATTGCTCGCAGCTTTCATCACAGCATTAATTTCTTCTGCTGTTGTTTTCTTAGAAACAATTGCAGTCAATTCAGTAACAGAACCTGTAATGGTTGGAACACGTTGCGCACTGCCATCCAGTTTACCTTTTAATTCAGGTAATACTAAACCAATTGCTTTTGCAGCACCTGTAGAATTAGGAACAATATTCGCAGCTGCAGCTCTTGCTCTTCTCAGATCTCCTTTAGGATGCGGTGCATCCAAAGTGTTTTGATCGTTGGTATATGCATGAATAGTGGTCATGCTGCCCACTTCAATAGTAAATGCATCATTCAATGCTTTTGCCATTGGTGCCAAACAGTTGGTAGTACAAGATGCGCCACTGATAACAGTTTCGCTGCCATCCAAAATATTATGATTTACATTAAATACTACTGTTTTCATTTCACCTGTTGCCGGAGCAGAGATGACTACACGTTTAGCACCAGCTGTAATATGCGCTTCAGCTTTTGCTTTATCTGTAAAGAATCCTGTTGATTCGATTACCACATCAACACCATGCTGACCCCAGGGAATTTGTGCCGGATCTTTTTGTGCATATATTTTTACTTCATGTCCGTTCACTATAATTGAGTTATCAGTTGAAGTAACATCTTGATCAAATCTTCCCTGTGCGCTATCATATTTTAATAGATGTGCCAATACTTTTGGACTGGTGAGATCATTGATCGCTACTACATCAATTCCTTCCATATTAAATATCTGACGATACACTAAACGACCAATTCTTCCAAAACCATTAATGGCAACTTTAACTGTACTCATTTTTAAAAGATTTTAATTAAAAATAAAAGAGGTGGCGAAATTACAGTATTCGTACAAATATTCGGTGTCGACTGCGGGAAGAAGATATTCACGTGTAAAAGCAATAAATTAAAAAAATTTTGGCATCAAGGAATTAGGCGTCTATATTTGCAGCCCGATTAAAAGAACCCATGGCCGGTTCGTCTATCGGCTAGGACAGCCCCCTTTCACGGGGCAAAGACGGGTTCGATTCCCGTACCGGCTACGAAACGAGAATCAAGGCTACTTCCAACGAGGTAGCCTTTCTCATTTTCCTCCGAAACCCTTGCTACGCTTGAGATTAGAGAGACCACACTATTCAACCTTGGAGTTCGAACTCGCTTATTTTCTTTATCATACCTCATTCCCTCTGGGAATAGTAAATATTGAAGTCGTTGCTTGTCGTCGTAGTCGCAGGAAATCCATAACTGCAAAGGGTCTAGCAAAATTTCCAGTCCATTTTTAACGGCTTTTTCTAAGTTCGAACTCTTAAAATCACCTTTGATATTTTCCTCCTCTAATTGCTTCTTTTCATCCTGGTATTTAAGTCGGTATTTATCATAAAGTTCCTTGGTTAATTCTTGATTGATAAACCTTTCTTCAAGTGATTCCATTTTATCATTCAACTCGGTAATCTTTCTTTTTCTGGAGACATCCTCCTGTAACTTGTCGGTAAACTTCTGCGACACAATTTCCTTTACTTGTGTTTCTATTGCGGCAATGTGAGCAGCTTCAATTTTATACTTATCCAACTCCTCCATAAATAACTTGTTGATAGTTGCGGCCTTTTCATTAACCGGCTCTTCATGTCCTCTTGTCTTATAATAAATATGCCCCTTTTGCTTATAGCCAGTAAATGGAGTGTTTGTGAGCTCGCTTCTCAAAAAAGACTTTAATGGCATGTCAGTGTCCTTAAATTTCTTAGCAATCCCTTTATGCGGATTGGTTATTGCTACTGCATTTGCTTTCATAAAAAGTTCCATAGAAACTAAAGCTGGGTGGTGTCCCTTAATTAATTTACCCGGGAAATATGCATTCATATAATAACCACAATAAAAAGGGTTCCCAATTTGGCGATAAAAACTTTTATATTCAATGGTTGCTCCTAATTTACGCAAACGCTCTACAATTTCTTTATTACTCCATTTACCTTCGCATTCATTCAATAACAGGCAAACAATGAAGTTTGCTTATTCCTATCGCATTGAAAGACCTGACTTTCGGGATTTGAATCCTTTCATGAATTTGAGTGATCCGCATAATATCACAACAGGTAATCCAAATCTTCAACCTGAAATAGGCAATAATTTTGAATTGGGTTATAACAAATCATTCGATAATGGAACTAATATCAATATTTTATTTTTCTATCAAAGAAACAGTCCTGATATAAAACCATTCATTACTTATTATCCAACTTACAAAATTGGTGATTCCGTTTATACAGATGTTAC
>CAIRTF010000076.1 GCA_903881425.1 uncultured Chitinophagaceae bacterium
AGACACTCTTTCCCTACACGACGCTCTCCGATCTTATAATCAATCGGGTTATGAATTGGAAACCACGATGCTGCTTGATTATTTTATTCAACTGAATCCGAATTTAACTTTTTTTGATATCGGTGCCAACTGGGGACATATGTCATTATTCGTTTTATCCAATGCAAATTTTGACGGAAAAGTTTTTGCCTTTGAACCATATCTATCTTCTTACAACGATTTGAAGTTGATCAGCACCATTACAGAAACAAATAATTTTTTTCCTCAGAATATTGCTTTAAGTGATAAAGAAGAAAATGTAGTATTTCATCATACAAATACCATTCATTCGGGGATCATTAGCGTAAGCAGCAGCAACAATACTGATACAGATCAATACAATGCAATGAGTATCGATTTATTTTGTAAAAAAAATAATACTAAACCCGATCTGCTGAAAATAGATGTGGAAGGATTTGAATTAAATGTTTTGAAAGGAGCTGTTGACATATTAAAAGAAAAACAACCTTTTATTTTAATGGAGAGTAATAGTACTGATACAAACTGCTTACCTGTTTTATCTTTTTTAGAAGAAATGCGATATCAAATTTATTATCCGCGTTTATTAGAAAACGCAACAAATAAATTAATAGAACAAGGAGCATATCATAACATTGACTTTTCAAAAAAAGAACTTTGCTTAACTCCTATCAATGCGCAAAACAGAAATCTTTTTCAGGAGCATCTCAACTTAGTCTGCTTTCCGAAAAATTTTGAATGAGATAACTACTAATTACTTCAATTCATTGCTAACAATAGCATACACATCATTTACTGCTATGGATTCCATACAAACAGGATGACCACAACCAAAAGGCATTTTCAAATAACAAGGACTGCAAGTTAAATTCTTGCTCACAACAATATTGTTTACAAAAGGTGCACACCATGCAGCAATGGTTGGTCCGAATAAAGTAATTGTTTTAACATCACAAGCAGAAGCCAAATGCATGATGCCACTGTCATTACCAATAACCAATTTGGCTTTGCTGAGCAAAGCACTTAATTGACGAATAGATAATTGCCCCGCCAATGAACCAATATTTTTAGACGATATATTTTCTATAATAGCATTGCATAGATCAATTTCATCATCACCACCAACTAAAACAATATTAATTTGATGTTTTTGAATAACAGCAGTAATTAAATCTTCGAATTTCTTTACAGGCCATCGTTTATGCATAACCCATGCACCACAGCCAGGATGAATAACAATAAAATTTGTATTGGGGGAAATAGAACTGATTTTTTTTTCTGCAAAAATCAGATCATCCTTTTCAAAATGTATTGAAGGATTATGTTTGAAATGGATGCCGAGTATCTCCAACATTTTCCAATGATTCACTACTTTATGTTCATTGAAATTGTTAGTGAATGTATGCGTAAACAAAAAAGAAAAATGACTATTCTTATCTCCCATACTAATTTTTGCGCCTATCATCCATGCTAATAAAGCCGTTTTGCCGGGATGATCTGAAATAAACAAATCAAAATGTTGTTTCCTTAATCGAAAAATGAATTGTATGTTTTGTGTAAAACTGTTAGAAGCAGTATCAGAAACAATAATCTCATCCACATTTGTTTTACCGCCAAATAACTCAGCAATGTTTTTATTTTTTATAATGACTGTCAAATGCAATGCAGGCTTGTATTCCCTTAATGCAGAAATCAATGGTGTAGAACAAATTACATCCCCAATTCCATTAGGTAAATAAAGGCAAACTTTATTGATATTTTTAAAATCAATCACTTTTTAGGGAATGAGATTTTTACTTGAATGATATGTTGCAGTAAATAGGCTGTCCACAATAAAATAATCGGAACAATTACATAAAATTGTCTTTGCTCTGAACAGATCAATACCGATCCGCCTAAATAAAAAAATAAAAACATGACCAAATAAAGAATAATGAAAGATATACGTTTTAAAAATACGATTGTTGCAATACAACTAAATAATAAAAAAGTAAACACGATTGCATTGGGTGGAATGCGCAGCAATGTTTGAAAGCGTTGAAAATAAAATGACTGCGGTACACCAAAGATCATCCTACCTATATTGGCAATGCAATTCTTCATGTATTTTACAGGATGCTGTTGAATGTTTTCAATAGCTTTCTTTTTAAATGCTTCATCTTGTTCAATAAAATTTAGTTTTCTGAAAACAACAAAATCTGCTTCATGATTTTTTGCAAAAAAGCTGGAATTACATGGAATTAAACTATCCCATCCGCAATAAGTTGTAAAGGTTTCATTGTTCCAATCACCAAACTCTCCTTCATACGGCGTGCTGGCCCAATAAAAGGATGAACCACCTGTACTTGCCCAATACAAAGGCTTTCCGGTTAATTGATAGGTATAAAATAAATAAGGCAATGTACATGTGAAAGCAATCAATAACATCACTAGAATTTTTTTCATCGCTGCCTTTTTAAAAATAAATCCGGCAACAAATGCAACAAATAACATCACATATAACACATAAGCGAACATCACTTTAGTCAATATCAAAAAGCCAAACAACAAACCCGATAACCATAAATACTTTTTATTTTTTTGCTGATCTGTTAAAAATAAAACCATGGAATATTGAAATAGAGCAATCAATAAAATGGTCAATGGTTCAGTATTGACCCTACCCATTTCTTTAAATACAATATAGTAGCAAGCCCAGAATAAACTAAATGCAAGGGCTTTATTTCGGCTGACAAAAATGGATAAAGTTTTAAATAATACTACAACAGAGAAGTATTGAAAGATCGCATTCAATATCACCAAACAAATGACTGGCAAATGCATTGCAACTAAAGGCATCAAAACAATGGGATAACCGGGGCCATTCCATAAATAAATACCGCCCTTGGGGGAATAAAATCCATGCAGTAAATTTTGTGCGTATTCATAATATCTTCCCTCATCCCCTTCAAAACTATTTTTATGCATCAGACATACAGCCATAATGTATAAGAGAAGAAATGGCAGAAATAACAACCATGGATTTTGTATGATTTTTTTTTTCATATTGTATAACAGATTCAACAGTTCTGAACCCTTATTTTATCTAAGATAAAGAATACATTCGCATTACACCATCTACACTTAAATTATTAAGCATAGGAATTGTTAAAAGCGACTTGCGAATTTATAATATTTTTGAGCGCTTGTTAAACCGCCAAGCATACAATGAAACAAACAGCATGCCCGATATGTTATGAGCCAAGCAATAGAGGTCATACAAAATTATTTGTATTGGGCAATGAACACCAATATCAAATTCGTGAATGTTCTCATTGTAAAAGTGTGTATACTTTTTTCGATATAGAAACAGATATGCAAGCGTATTATGAAGATGAGAATTACAAACTTCGCAATACACATAAATCCATTTTTTATCGCATTCAGGCATATGAATACAAGCAAGTGATTCGTCACATACAAAAATCTATCACACCTAAACACCCATTCCTGCTTGATTTTGGCAGTGGCAAAGGATTGTTTTTATATTTTGCGAAACAATCGGGTTTTGACGTAAAAGGTGTTGAAACTTCTATACCCAGAGCGGATTATGCAAAAGCAACATTTCAATTAACCATCCATACCGATTACTATACAGAAGGAAAAATATTTGATGAATCATTTGATGTAATTACTTGTTTTCATGTGTTGGAACACTTATCTGATCCAAAAAATTTATTACGGAATTTAGTTGCAGCCAATTTGAAAGAAGGAGGATTATTATTGATTGAAGTACCCAATTTCAGTAGCTGGCAATCCAAATGGGCAGGCAAATATTGGTTGCATTTAGATGCACCGAGACATCTTTCGCATTTTACGCCCTTGCGGCTAAAATCAATGATTGAACATATCGGATACACCGTTATCAAAGAAAAATACTTCTCTTTTCATTTAGGCATTATCGGAATGATGCAAACACTATTTTCATTTTTTGGTTATCAAAGATCATTGATCATCGATATGAAAGAAAAGAGATCATTGGGTTTATTGATCGGTATTATTATCGCATTTCCTATTGCATTACTCTTAGAATGTATTGCATCACTTATTAAGAAAGGCGGCATTATTCGCTACTACGCCCTAAAGAATCAAAAAACTATTTAATATTGCCTTCATGAACATTCTGGCATTGCATAGTTCTTCAGGATTATATGGTTCCAGCAAGGTTTTTTTAGAAGCCATTAAAACCTTTGACAGGAAAGGCTATTCAGTAACAGCAGTTGTTTCTGAAGAAGGACCACTATGTGATGAGCTGAGAAAAACAAATGCCGATGTACGCATTATTCGTTTGGGTATTATCCGTAGAAAATATTTTAATCCTATCGGTATCATCAATCGTTTATACTATTCCTGCAAAGCATTCTATTCTCTCAAAAAAATAATTCGACTAAAAAATATTGATCTCGTTTATTCTAATACCACTGCAGTTTTAACAGGTGCGTTTGCAGCAAAAGCAACTGGCAAAAAACATATCTGGCATGTGCATGAAATCATTGAAAGCCCTTCTATTTTAGTTCGATTGATTGCATGGATGATGAATCAGTATTGTAAAAAACTTATCGCCGTTTCGCAAGCGGTGATCAATCATTGGAAAAAAAATAATGTAATCGCAAGATTTGATTTAGTGTATAACGGTTTTGATTATTCGGCATTCAATCAAGCTAACTCAACATTAAGAGAAGAATTACATATTCCGGATGAAACAATCCTCATTGGAACAATCGGCAGAATTAATAACATTAAAGGGCAGGATTATTTGTTACAAATTGCCGGAAAATTATCAGCATCCAATCATCAACTTGCATTTGTAATTGCGGGAGATACACTTCCGGGTAATGAAAAAATATTAGACCAATTAAAAGTAATCGCTGCAAAAGAAAATATCGAAAGAAATGTTTTTTTTACAGGATTTAGAAATGATATCAATAATGTATTGCATGCTTTTGATATTTTTGTCTTGCCATCCATATTGCCGGATTCCTTACCCACTGTAGTTTTAGAAGCCATGGCAGCAGGTAAACTGGTTGTAGCAACCCAACAAGGTGGTGCAATGGAAATGGTGATTGAAAATGAAACAGGATTATTTATTCCATCCAATAATGCAGATGATGCAGCGATGATAATAGAACATCTCATCAATAATAAAACCCTGCGATTAGAAATGGGTGCAGCCGGAAAGAAAAGAGTACAGGAATATTTTTCTTTAGAATTATTTCAAGAGAACATCATTAAAGCCATACAATGAAAGTAGCCATTATCGGAGCCAAAGGTTATCCATATGTGTATGGCGGATATGACACTTTTGTAAAAGAGTTAGCAGAAAGACTCATTCAAAAAAATATCAGGGTAACTGTTTACAATCACAAAAAATTATTTAATTCTTTTCCTGAAACAGTCAATGGCATTCAGGTAAAATACATAAATGCTATTGAAACAAAATCTTTAAGTCAGTTAACACACTCCTTCAAATCCATACTGCACACCTGTTTCAGCGATGCTGATATTATTTTAGTGGTAAATGCAGCCAACGGACCATTCGGATTATTGACTAAACTTTTCAGGAAGAAAACCATCATCAATGTGGATGGAATAGAATGGTTACGACCAAAATGGAAAGGCATGGGCAGCAAATATTTTCTTTTTGCAGCATGGTGTGCCACTAAATTATACGATAGAATTATTACCGATGCAGTCGCCATGCAAAAAGTCTATCAGGAAAAATTCAATGCTGTTTCAACGGTAATTGCTTATGGTGCTGATAAAAAAGCCTTATCGAATACAATTGTTTTAGAAAGATTAAATATTACTCATCAACAATATTATTTAGTAATTGGCAGGTTGATCCCCGATAATAATGCAGATATTATTGTGCAGGGTTTTATTCAATCCAATTCGCATAAAAAATTATTGATTGTTGGTGATGTTTCTTATAAAGATGCTTATGCGGATGCCATCAAAAATATTCAACATCCTAATCTTGTTTTTGCAGGCTATGTGAATGATGCAGATGAATTATCAGATCTGTATCATCATTGTTATTGTTATATACACGGACATGAATTCGGTGGTACCAACCCCACATTAATTCAGGCATTGGCCAGTAATTGTGCCATTCTTGCTTTGAATACCGGATTCAGCAGAGAAATGCTTTCTGATAATGAATATGGATTGTATTTTGAAAAGAACGTTGATTCTATCGCTGATCAAATTAATTATTTGGATGCCAATGAAGGATTGGCACAGCAATTAAGAGATCAATCTGCAAAAGCCATCACGGAAAAGTACAACTGGGACTGCATCACAGAAAAATACATCAATGTCATGAAAGAATTATTGTCAAGCAATAAAAAAGCATGAATTTTGGAAAAAATAACCTTTTGCTATTAAAATATGTTTATTATTAAAACCTGCTTTCTGTCTATGTTTCGAGAGCCTCAACATGACAGAAAGCTGTCAGCCTGAGGCTCTCTAAGGCTGGTTTAGTAATAATTTTATATTTTAATATCATAAAGTGTAAAAGAAATTAGTCATATAATAATGCACCTATCATCATCCATAAAAAAAATTCTTCTTTTTCTGCTCATCCTATTCTCCTGCCAATTTATTTCTGCACAAGCTGTTTGGGAGAATTACAGAAATGAGATCTATACATATTTATCTCGTATGTCGCAAAAGGGACTTATTGTTTTTGATGATCTCATCCAACCCATCAGCAGAACAAAGATCCATGAAGCATTGAACACTTTAAATGAAGAGAAAGATAAATTATCATCTATCGAAAAAAATGAATTAGCCTTTTATTTGCGGGAATATGCACCTGATAAAATCACATCTAAAACTGATCTGCTAAAAAATGATGAGAAGAAAAGATGGAGAGCATTCAGTGCAGCTGATAAAGATTTTTTAATTAATGTAGATCCGATCATTCAGGCAGGTGTTATCAGCGGAACCAATACCAATTATTTTCGTCGTGGTATTGGTATGAATGCTTGGGGAAACATCGGCAAACATATTGGTTTTCAATTTTACGGTAATGATGTAAACTTAAATGGAACAGGTGCCGATACCAATAGTTTTCCTAATGCCAATCCGGGTTTTGTAAAACAATCTGATTCAGGTAATCACAAAGCAATCAATTACACAGAAATAAGGGCTAGCTTCTCTTACAGCTGGAAGAATGGTTCAGTAAGTTTTGGTCAGGATTATTTAACATGGGGCTATGGAGAGAATGGGAAAATGGTTTTATCAGATAAATCACCGGCTTACCCGTATTTCCGTTTGGATTATCAACCCTTCAAATGGTTGCATTTTAATTATGTGCATGCCTGGTTAAATTCAAATATGGTTGATTCATCCAAAACCTACAGTTATTACAATACAGTATATGGTGGTAAAAGAATATTCTATATTCCAAAGTTTATGGCAACACATTCTATTACGGTAAAGCCATCCAAATATTTAGATGTAAGTCTGGGTGAATCGATTATTTACAGTGAACAAATAAATGCGGGTTATTTAATTCCATTGATGTTTTTTAAAGTCTATGATAATGTTTCCAGTAATGGAAATATTTTAGCCGGAGATAATGGCCAATTCTTTTTTCAATTAAGTTCAAAGAATTGGATCAAGAAAACACATTTATATGCTACGATGTTTATAGATGAAATACGCATCACACAAATTTTTACAGACAGCAATCGAAATCAATTAGGTTTTAATCTTGGTGCATCGGTAACCGATGCATTCATTCCTTATTTAACATTAACTGGAGAATATACCAGAGTAAACCCATTTGTTTATTCCAACTTGAATCCCGTTCAATATTATACCAATCATTCTTTTAATGTGGGTGATTGGATGGGCAATAATTTCGACAGATTGATTCTATCAGCCAGATACACGCCTGCTTCCAGAGTAAAATTATATGCCCGCTATCAATATATTCGTAAAGGAGGAGCAGGCACTGCGCTGCAACAATATTTTTTACCCGAACCGCCATTTTTGTTCGATTATCAATATGCCACCAAAGAGATATTATTGCAATGTTCCTACGAGTGGAAACATAATCTATACATTCAGGGATATGCGAATTTCTTCAATCAAAAGTTTAATTCCGGTACCTCATTTACTAAAAATACAGTGAGCATTGGCATCAATTACGGACTGTAGATTGAATGTTGCCGGTTACTGGTTAAAAGTTAATAGCATATGTCATGCTTAGGCTCCCGAAGCATGAACAATACAAATTTTCAAATACACTCTTTGAGTGCCCAAGGGTGACAGTCGTTACAATTTTAATCTTCTGCCAAAAACAAATACATTAATCGCAAAGCAAATAAGATCGCAGATAAGTCAACGCAAAGTTTATTCGCTTTATCTTCTCTGTATGTCAGACTGAGTTATTCAGACGAACATATTCTTTGCGATTTCTTTGCGATTTTCTCTTGCTTTCCTTTGCGGTTAAGTTTCAACAGCTTTTTCTCATGAATAATTAAGATATTTGTTGCGTACATTTATCAGAATCATATCTTTAAAACATGATTAGAAAAGCGGTCTATACCATATTGTTGATGGGTTTTTATTTCATCGGGCAAGCACAAATGCCTAAATCAGGCGGACAGGTTTCCGATCAGCAATTGTTGCAATTATATCAAAGAGCACAGGCATCAGGCATGAGCGAAAATGATATTGCCAATTTATTATCCAAACAAGGTTTAAGTGCCGCAGAAATTACCAGCGTTAAAAAAAGATTATCCCAATTACAGAACTCAAAACAAAGCAGTTTATCCAAAGGAAATATAAAAGACACATCAGAATTTTTGAGAGACACTACATGGGTTTTACAGTTACCGGGTTTCAGAAGCAAATCAAATATTTACGGATTGGATTTCTTTAATACACCCAATCAATCTTTTTCTCCCAATTTTAAAATAGCTACACCCAAAAATTATATATTAGGAACAGATGATGAACTGATTGTAACATTAACGGGTTTTAATGAAGTAAACATTCAGGATAAAATTTCTGTTGAAGGTGTTTTCGCTCTGCCACATGCCGGTTTAGTTCATGTCAGCGGCATCACTATTGATGAAGCAACCAAACGTATCAAAAATAAATTAACGGTTGCTTATCCCGCTATCAGTTCCGGTAAAACACAAGTCTTTGTGAGTTTAGGTAATATCAGAAATATCAGCGTCTCTATCATTGGCGAAGCATTCAAACCGGGTACTTATACCATTTCATCCTTAGCTAGTTTTTTTAATGCATTGTATTTATCAGGCGGACCAACAGATTATGGTTCATTGAGAAAAATTGAATTGATCAGAAACAATAAAGTCATTGAAGTCATCGATTTTTATTCTTTCTTACAAAAAGGCACATTGGATAAAAACATTCGTTTGGAAGATCAGGATATTATTCGCATTCCTGTTTATCAAAAAAGAGTGAATATATCCGGCGAAATAAAAAAACCTGCCATCTATGAATTATCCGATAAAGAAACATTGAATGATCTATTGAATTATGCCGGTGGTTTTAGTGATAATGCCTATAAAGCGGTTGCTAAAGTTGTTGAGATCGGCACAAAAGAAAAACGTGTGAAAGATGTGTATGCAGAAGATTTTAGTTATTACATTCCTAAAAATGCCGACTCTATTTATTTTGGAAAGATCAATGCCAAATTCGAGAACAGAATTATTTTATCCGGTGCAGTGAACAGAGCGGGTACTTATGAATTATCGAAAGATCTATCCTTAAAACAAATCATTCAAAAAGCTGATGGTTTACGTGAAGATGTTTTTTTAAGCAGAGGTTATATTAAACGCCTCACTGCAAATGCAGACAGAGTAATGCTTTCATTCGATCTGAATAAATTAATGAAAGGAGAAGAAGCCGATATTTTATTAAACAGAGAAGACTCCATTTTTATTTTAGCAAAAGATAGTTTGAAAGATATGCCCTCTGTAACCATCAGCGGTTCTGTACGCAATGCAGGAACGTATTATTACAGACAAGGAATGAAATTAGAAGATCTGATTGCATTAGCCGGTGGATTTACCATCAATGCCGCCAATCATCGTGTAGAGATCAATCGCCTGAAAAAGAACAAAGCCGATACATTGGCTAATAAATTAATTGATTTGATCACATTGGATATTGATTCTTCTCTTCAAAACACCAAAGGTTTTGAATTGCAACCCCTGGATTATGTTTTTGTACCGGAATTATTGAATTATAAAATGCTGGGTAATGTAAAAATAAGAGGTGAAGTTTTATATCCCGGTGATTATACTTTAGAAAGAAGAGATGAAGCCGTATTAGATTTAGTAAGCAGAGCCGGTGGCATTAGTCCTTTTGGTTCATTGAGTAATTTACAAGTGTATAGAAACGGATTAAGAGTAGGCACCAATATTTTTGAAGATGCCGCATCCAAAACAGAAAAATTCTTGTTGTTGCCCAATGATAGTATTTATGTTCCAAAGAACGAATCATTTGTACAAGTAAATGGTGCAGTATTCAATCAACAAATAGTAAGTTATGAATCTACCAGATTCATGTATTATATTTCTGCCGCAGGGGGTGTAAAAGAAAATGGTAAATTAAAACGAGCTTATATTCAGTACAGTAACGGTATCAATAAAAAAATAAAACATTTTTTATTCTTCCGTTCTTATCCTAAAGTATTGCCGGGCAGTAAAATTATTGTACCTGAATCATCACCATTGGAAAGCGGTATCAATTTAGGACAGGTTTCATTATATGCAGGATTGGTAACAACATTAGTAGCATTGATCAGTGTGATAAAAAATTTATAGCATTAACCGCAAAGAAATATAAGTACATAAAGAAGAGTCGCTAAGTTTATACTTACAAGAAAAACGGTTGATTTTTTTCTTTGCGTTTTCTCTGTATTTTCTTTGCACTCTTTGCGGTAAAACAAAACAAGAAATTAAAAATAATAAACTTAATATTCTACATGTCATCTCTAAACATCCACGATATAGAAGAACCGGAATTTTCTTTTAAGAATGTTTTATTGCATTGGGTAAAGAATATCAACTATTTATTTCGTCAGTGGAAATTTTTATTGGTTATAGGATTTATCGGTGCATTACTGGGTATTGGTTACGGATTATTAAAACCAAATACGTATACAGCCAATCTTACGTTTATTGTAGAAGAAGCCAAACCTGCCGGAGGCTCAGTATTATCGGCACTATCCGGCTCTTTGGGTTTTGATATCGGCGGATTGAATGGAGGCAACGGTATTTTATCGGGCGATAATGTATTGCAATTGGTAAAAAGCCATTCACTCATTAAAAAAACTTTGCTCACACCTTATAATGATTCAGGCAATTATTCTTTAGCAGAT
>CAIRTF010000077.1 GCA_903881425.1 uncultured Chitinophagaceae bacterium
AGCAATACTGCATTATTACGTTGGGTGCGACTTGGAAGAACTTATGGTGACAAAGTTGAAGTATTAAGTGGGCTTGATAAAAATGAACAGTTTGTTGTTAATGCAGATGGAAAATTATATAATGGAATTCCTGTTAAAGTAAAGTAGTAGTGCCTGTTAAGTCTCAAATAAAATTATAAACGAATTAATATACATAAATGAAAAACGGATTTTCTGGAAATATAGCAAAGGCATTTATTCAATCTAAATTAACCATACTACTAATGATTGCCTTTTTACTGATTGGTGGTTATAGTACTTTTTTAATTCCAAGAGAAGAAGAGCCACAGATACAAGTGCCAATGGCAGATATTTTTATTGGCTATCCCGGTGCAGAACCTAAAGATGTAGAAACAAAAGTAGCTGCACCAATGGAGAAAATTATCTCTAATGTAAAAGGTGTGGAATATGTTTATTCAACATCAATGAAAGGTCAGGTGATGCTAATTGTGCAGTTTTATGTTGGCGAAGATGTTGAAAAATCTCTGGTGAAGTTGTATAGTGAGTTAATGAAGAATATGGATAAAATGCCCCAGGGCGTAACACTTCCACTTATTAAAACAAGAGCCATAGATGATGTGCCTGTATTAGGCTTAACACTTTGGAGTGAAAAATATGATGACTACCAATTAAAACAAATTGGTCAAGAATTAACCAATGAAGTAAAAAAGATTACTGATGTTTCAGACATCAATATTATTGGTGGCAGAAGTAAAGAAATAAAAGTATTTGTTGATAAAAACAAGATGACTGAAAATCACGTTGATTTTATATCAATTAGTAAACAAATACAGGGTAGCAATATTCAAATGCCTGGTGGAAATCTCATTCGAAAAGATTCTGTGTTTTCGGTAGAAACAGGAAATTTTCTGAGCAATGCTGATGAAGTAGCGAATCTTGTTGTAGGAATTAATCAACAGCAGCCTGTGTATTTAAAACAAGTTGCTAAAGTTGAAGAAGGTCCTGAAACATCAAATCAATATGTATTGTTTGGATATGGGCAAGCATCCAAAGCAAATGCTGCAAAATATAAATCAAACTATCCTGCTGTAACCCTTTCTATTGCAAAAAAAAGAGGTGCAGATGCAATGAAATTAAGTGAACAAATTCTTACAAAAGTTGAGCATTTAAAAAGAGATTTAATTACTTCAGATGTGCAACTAACTGTTTCCAGAAATTATGGTGAAACTGCTTCTGAAAAAGTATCAGAACTTTTATTTCATTTGTTTATAGCAATAGTTGTAGTTACATTATTTGTTATGCTTGCAATGGGCTGGCGTGGTGGTTTGGTAGTGTTCTTATCTGTACCGGTAACATTTGCATTAACACTATTCAGCTACTACTTTATGCACTATACACTGAACAGAATTACTTTGTTTGCATTAGTGTTTATTACTGGTATTGTAGTTGATGATTCCATCATTATTGCAGAGAATATGCACAGGCATTTTAAGATGAAGAAAATGCCACCACTGCAAGCTGCTTTGTTTGCAATAAACGAAGTTGGAAATCCAACCATTCTTGCAACATTTACAGTTGTAGCAGCAGTGTTACCAATGGCATTTGTATCTGGTATGATGGGGCCTTATATGAGTCCAATGCCAATAGGAGCTTCAATTGCAATGATGCTATCCTTGATTGTTGCATTAACATTAACTCCTTATTTGGGTTATATTTTCTTGCGTGAAAAAGAAAAGAAAGGTATTGCACACACAGAAAGTAAAACCTTATCACTCGAAGAAAGTGGTATCTATAAAATTTATAAATCTTTTATTAATCCTTTGCTAGAAACTAGATGGAAACGTTGGACATTTATCATCAGCACCGTAATTATTCTGCTAGGTTCTATGATGTTGTTCTATACTAAAACTGTTGCTGTTAAAATGCTGCCATTCGATAATAAGAATGAATTTCAAGTAGTGATTGATATGCCAGAAGGCACAACGCTTGAAAGAACACAAGCTGTTACAAAAGACCTTGCAGATTACATTTCTAAACAATCAATGGTGGTGAATTATCAAACTTATATTGGCACATCTGCACCTATTAGTTTTAATGGTTTGGTTAGGCATTATGATTTAAGAAGAAGTGATAATGCTGCAGATATACAAGTGAACTTAGTTGATAAAAAAGATAGAAGCATTCAAAGCCACGGTATAGCAAAAGGAATGCGTGAGCCTTTACAAAAAATAGCCAAACGTTATAATGCCAATATCAAAATTGTTGAAGTGCCGCCTGGTCCTCCGGTATTATCTACTTTGGTTGCAGAGATATATGGACCCAAATATGAAGAGCAAATAAAAATTGCAGAACAGGTAAAACATTTATTTAATAATACAAAAGATGTAGTTGATGTAGATTGGATGGTAGAAGATAATCAACCTGAATATCACATTACGGTTGATAAAGAAAAAGCAATGAAATATGGTGTGGCAACTGCACAAGTTTCTGCTACTGTAAATGCTGCTTTGTCTGGTATGAATGTCGGTAATGTTTATCAACCCAATGCTTATAATCAAACAGCTGTTAAGTTACAATTAAATGATGCAGACAAAACAAATATTGATGATGTTTTGAATTTGAAAGTAATCGGTGCTAATGGAAATGCAGTGCCTGTGCGAGATATTGTGATCGTAAATAAACAGATAAAACAAAAAAGTATTTTCAGGAAAAATCAAAAAGAAGTAGTATATGTTTTAGCTGATATGGCAGGTAAATTAGAAAGTCCTTCTTATGCAATATCAAACATTTCTGATAGTTTAAAAACTATTCAATTGCCTAAAGGGTTTACGCTAAAAGAAGAATACACGCATCAACCAGAAATGGAAGACAACTACAGCTTAAAATGGGATGGGGAATGGCAAATAACATTTGAAGTATTCAGAGATTTAGGAATTGCATTTGCAGTGGTGATACTAATGATTTATATTTTAATTGTTGGCTGGTTTCAAAACTTTACAGTACCAATTATTATGTTAGCTGCAATACCTCTTTCTCTTATTGGTATTATACTCGGACATTGGATGATGCACGCCTATTTTACTGCAACATCAATGATTGGATTTATAGCACTAGCAGGAGTAATGGTTCGTAATTCTGTTTTATTAATAGACTTTATCAATATTCGGTTAAGAGAAAATGTTCCATTAAAGCAAGCAATTATTGAAGCAGGTGCTGTGAGAACAACCCCAATATTATTAACTGCAGGTGCTGTGGCTTTGGGTGCTGTTATTATTTTGTTTGACCCGATTTTCCAGGGCTTAGCTATCTCACTAATGGGTGGCACAGTAACATCAACTTTCTTAACACTAATTGTTGTTCCATTATTGTATTATAAAATGATGAGAAATAAATATCCAACTAAATAAAAACAGATTACATGAAACTATTTATAGTAGCTTGTTTAAAAGAAAATCAAGAAGATGTACAACAACTGTTCAGACAAGCAAACATCAGCATCTTCAGTATTACAGACGTTATTGGGTTTAAGCAAAACGATGCTGTTAATCTTTTAGAAAATTGGTTTGCAAGCAGCGATGAAAAATTTGATTCAATGTTTGTATTCAGTTTTACTACCAGTGGAAATGTAGATAACTGTATGCAATTGATTGAAGCATTTAACGCAAAAGTACAATCTCAATTTCCAATAAGGGCATTTGTTATACCAGTTGAAAAATCTATTTAACAATCAAGTAAAAACATGAAACAAAGAATCATCTTTTTTGTAGCTGGTTTATTAGTATTAACAGGAGTTACACTAACACATTATTTCAATCCTAATTGGATTTGGTTATCTGTATTTGTGGGGGGAAATATGCTGCAATCTTCTTTTACAAAATTTTGTCCTTTAGAGAAAATATTAGGTGCTGTTGGCTTAAAAAATTAGTATTTAATAGTTTATTTGCATTATCCTACAATCTAATAGATGACCGATTTAATAGATAAATATCGTATAGAATCAGAAGAGTAGTTGCGTTTTCTTAATCTTGAAATAGAATACCCTATTAAAGTTGCCGAAACTGCCATAAGTATTACATTAAAATCAATCGAAAAGCTAAAGCCCCGATATTCGGGGCTTTTTTGTTTTCAAAACAAGAATATAAATACTTGATTGTTATAAAAATTAAATTCAAATAAGAGCAATCATTACGTATTACTCCAATGCCGTATATTTACGTTTTAAATGAAAGAATAATGCTACTTTTTGTAACCGGATTAATGGATGATATGGATGATGTAGATCTGAAAGAAATGTTTGAATTATATGGTCAGGTAGATACTGCCAGGGTGATCTATGATAAATACACCAAAAAAAGCAGAGGTTTTGGTTTTATTGAAATGACTAATGATGATGAGGCTAAAGAAGTGATCGGCTTGTTTAATAATGTAACATTTGGCAGAAGAAAATTAACTGTTCAAAAAGCCGAACAACAAACACCGCAAAACAGCGCTCCAAAAAGAAGATGGTAAGCATAGTATTCTCTTCCTTTTCCTTAAAATCAATCCAACATTGCAGAATATTTAAAACTTCCTTTATTGATAACTAACAGAACTCATGTTATCAACTGATTTGCGTCATTTTTTACAGATGGACCTCAGGGTACTTTCGTACGATTAAATTTCTTCCATCAATAATCGTATATCATGCAAACATCAAGTAAACCCCAATCAGACAATGTTCTAACAGAAGATCATTCATCTCTGGCCATCATGGATGGTAACGAAGCTGCCGCTTATATCGCTTATAAAACCAGTGAAGTTTGTGCCATCTATCCTATCACGCCTTCTTCGGCAATGGGCGAATGGACTGATGAGTGGAGTGCAAAAGGAATGAAAAATATTTTTGGTCAGGTTCCAAGAGTAATGGAAATGCAAAGTGAAGCCGGTGCTGCAGGCGCTATTCATGGTGCATTGCAGGGTGGTGCAATGGCTTCAACATTTACTGCATCGCAAGGATTATTATTAATGATCCCTAACATGTATAAAATTGCCGGTGAATTAACCCCCACTGTTTTTCATATTGCAGCAAGAACATTGGCAACACATGCTTTATCCATTTTTGGTGATCACAGTGATGTGATGGCCGTTCGCGGAACAGGCTTTTCTATGTTATTTGGCAATACTGCACAAGAAGCAATGGATATGGCTTTAATTGCACAAGCCGCTACATTAAAAGCAAGAGTTCCTTTCTTGAATATTTTTGATGGTTTCAGAACATCACATGAATTATCTCAATTGAATATTATTCCTGATGATGTGATTGAAGCAATGATAGATATGGATGAAGTGAATGCACATCGTGACAGAGCTTTATCTCCTGATAATCCATTCATTCGCGGAACTGCACAAAATCCGGATGTATTCTTCCAAAACAGAGAAGCTGCCAACACTTACTATAATAATGTTCCCGGCATTGTTGAAGAAAAGATGAATCAATTTGGAGAATTGACCGGAAGAAAATATAAACTATTCGATTATTACGGACATACACATCCTGATCGTGTTATTATCATCATGGGATCAGGTGGTTGTGCCGTACAAGAAACAATTGATTATTTAAATGCACATGGAGAAAAAGTGGGCATGTTAAATGTTCGTTTGTTCCGTCCTTTCTCTATTAAACATTTTATTCAGGCATTGCCTAAATCAGTAGTAAGTATTGCAGTGTTAGACAGAAGTAAAGAACCTTCCAGCATGGCAGAGCCATTGTATATGGATATTGTAAATGCATTGAATGAATCTTTAGAAAACCATCATGCACATGTTATCGGTGGTCGTTATGGTTTATCCTCTAAAGAATTTACACCTGCCATGGTTATGGCTGTATTTGAAGAATTAAAAGCAGAACATCCCAAAACACATTTCACTGTTGGCATTCAAGATGATATTACACATTTAAGTTTGACGTACGATAAAAAATTCAATCTCGACAAACAACATAAATTCCGTGGATTGTTTTTTGGATTAGGTGCCGATGGAACCGTAAGTGCGAACAAAAATTCTATCAAGATCATTGGCGAGAAAACACCTTATTATGTACAAGGTTATTTTGTGTATGATTCAAAGAAATCAGGCTCTTTAACTGCATCACATTTGCGTTTTGGAGAGAAACCAATTCGTTCTACTTATTTGGTGCAATCAGCCAACTTCATTGCATGTCATCATTTTAATTACTTATCCAAATTTGATATTTTAAAAGATGCAGAACATGGTGCTACATTTTTATTGAATGCACCATATGAAAAAGATAAAGTATGGGGTATGTTGCCCAGAAAAGTGCAACAAGAAATTATAGAAAAAGAATTGAAGTTCTATGCCATCAATGCCTATACTGTTGCAAAAGACGCAGGCATGGGCAATCGTATCAATACTATTTTACAAACTTGCTTCTTTGCCATTAGTAATGTATTGCCAAGAGAAGAAGCAATTGCTAAAATTAAAGAAGCGATCTATGAAACTTATTGGAAAAAAGGTGAAGCTGTCGTTCAAAAAAATTATGATGCCGTTGATGAGACATTAGCACATTTATATGAGATCGATTATAAAAATTTATTGGTGGGAGATAATCCACTAGATGAAGCTGTTCCAAAAAATGCGCCTGATTTTGTAAGAGATGTTTTAGCAAAAATTATTTCAGGCGATGGAGATGATCTTCCGGTGAGTGCTTTACCGGTTGATGGAACTTTTCCATCCGGCACAACACAATATGAAAAAAGAAATATTGCAGATGCTGTACCTGTTTGGGATACAGACTTGTGTACTCAATGCGGTAAATGTTTTATGATTTGTCCGCATGCAGCTATTCGCCCTAAAATTTATGATAAAGAATTATTGAACAATGCCCCTGCTTCATTTAAACATGTAGATCCAATTGGCAAAGAATGGGATAAAACAAAAGAAGCATACACTTTACAAGTTTCCACTGAAGATTGTACCGGATGTAACATGTGTGTTGAGTTCTGCCCTATTACCAGTAAAACAGATCCTGGTCATAAGGCGATCAATATGTATGATAAAACACCTATTCAGGAAAATGAGAAAGTAAATTGGGATTTCTTCTTATCATTACCTGAAATAGATCGTGCAAGAATTAATCGCAATACCGTAAAGGGTTCTCAATTCTTTCAACCTTTATTTGAATTCTCCGGTGCATGTGCCGGTTGCGGTGAAACACCTTATTTAAAATTATTGACTCAATTATTTGGTGAGAGAATGATCGTCGCCAATGCAACAGGTTGCTCTTCTATATTCGGCGGTAATTTACCAACCACACCATGGACCAAAAATAAAGCAGGTGTTGGTCCGGCTTGGGCTAACTCTTTATTTGAAGACAACGCAGAATTTGGTTTAGGTATTAAAATGGCCAATCAACAAAAGAAACTCACTGCTATTTCTTTATTGGATGAAGTAAGGCATGCAGTGGGCGATGAATTGGTTGATAATATTTTAAATGCACCGGAAAATACTGAAGCAGAATTATATGTAAAACATGAATTGATCAAAGAATTGAAACATCGTTTACACGGACAAGGTTCTATTGCTGCATTGAATTTATATCATCTCGCAGATTTTCTTGCAGATAAATCTGTTTGGATTGTAGGTGGTGACGGATGGGCTTATGATATTGGTTATGGTGGATTGGATCATGTTTTATCTACCGGCGAAAATGTAAACATCATGGTATTAGATACAGAAGTATATTCCAATACAGGTGGACAAAAATCTAAATCAACGCCGCTTGGTTCAAGTGCAAAATTTTCTGTCAATGGAAAAACAACCGGCAAAAAAGATCTGGCATTACAAGCCATTGCACATGGCACTGCTTATGTTGCACAAATTGCCATGGGTGGAAATGATGCACATACGATCAGAACTATTTTAGAAGCAGAAGCTTATCCCGGACCGTCTTTAATCATCGCTTACAGTCATTGTATTGCACATGGCATAGAAATGTCTCATGGTGCAGAGGAACAGGACTTTGCAGTGAAATCAGGCTACTGGCCATTGTTCCATTACAATCCTTTAAAAGAAAAAGGACAACGTTTTGTAATTGATTCAAAAGAACCAACTATGCCATTGGGTGATTTCATGTATCATGAAAACAGATTTAAAGTAATCAAAGCAAAGAACCCTGAATTGGCTGAAGAGTTTTTACATCAAGCAGAAACAGCTAGACAAACCAAATGGGATCGCTTAGTAACATTGAAAGGTCTGTAACGATTGCATATATAGTGTTAATGCAAAAAGGAATCCGAAAATGGATTCCTTTTTGATTGATTATAATTTGAAGAAATAATTGATTTAATATTTATGCTCAAAATATGGAATCTCATCATGCGAAATATTTTCTTTCTGATGCCAGTATGCATCAGTTACTACATGACCATCAGGTGTGTGTAACAATCTTCCGAAAATAGCATTGATTGGATTGAACATCATATCCGACACGCCTACCGTAAATGTTTCAGGAGTAGGTTCGGGTGGTGGCGGCGCTAACTCTCCTTCTGCC
This sequence comes from uncultured Chitinophagaceae bacterium, assembly GCA_903881425.1. Taxonomy (GTDB): domain Bacteria; phylum Bacteroidota; class Bacteroidia; order Chitinophagales; family Chitinophagaceae; genus CAILAF01. The sequence goes on from CAIRTF010000077.1 coordinate 8,549, forward strand.
AAAGGCTTTGCAGGAGCAGCTTTGGGCGCAGGTGTTGGAGCAATCTCAACCAAATATTTATTATACTGTAATAATTGTTGTAAAAATTCTGCACGTTCTTTAGAAACATTTTTTTCAACAATAACACATTTTATTCCATTCAATTCTTCTGACGTATGATTTTGATTGATTGCCATATGGATTTATCAATTATAAGTGTTAAGTAGTAAGTTAGAAAGCACTGATCAATGAGAAAATATATTCATATACATAACTCATCAATCCTGTTAACACAATACCCGCCATACAAATAAACAAAGCAAGTTTTGGTAAAGATGGTATTGTTATTTTTTCAATCGGTGTTTCATTGGTATCCATGAAAATAGCTTTCACCACTTTCAAATAATAATACAATGAAACGATCATGTTTAAAGCGGCGATAGTAATCAATAAATAATTTCCTTGCCCTGCTCCTGCCATCAATAAAAAGAATTTACCAAAGAAACCAGCTGTTGGCGGAATACCTGCTAATGAAAACAAAGAAATCGCCAAGACCCATGATAATAATTTATTGGTTTTGTAGAAAGCTTTATAGTCATCAATGTTTTCTTTTCCGGTTAATGCACTTACCAAACTAATCACGCCGAATGCACCAAGATTAGAGAATATATAAATCAATACAAAATAAACAACAGAAGCAGCACCTGTTTGAGAATTTCCGGAAATACCGATCAATATAAAACCAACTTGTGCGATGGAAGAAAAAGCCAGGAATCTTTTTAAATTATTTTGCCGGATGGCAAACAGATTTCCAATGATCATGGTAAGCACTGATAAAAGGAACAACACATTATACCATGTTTCGGCCAGGGGTTTAAATACTTCGTACAATACTGAAACAAAAACGAATAAGACTGCACCTTTTGAAATGACAGATAAGTAAGAGGTGACTGCAACCGGTGCTCCTTCGTAAACATCGGCTGTCCATAAGTGAAACGGCACAGCAGAAATTTTAAAAGCAAAGCCAGCGATTAATAAAATGAAAGCAAATATTTGTAAAGGACTTCCATTTAATTGCTGAGACAGTTCTGAAAAAATAATCGTTCCTGTAGCTCCATACATCAATGAAATACCAAATAATAATAAGCCTGAAGAAAAGGCAGAAGAGATGATGAATTTGAATGCAGCTTCAGATGATTTTCTTTTTTCCAAATCAAAATTTGCAATGGCTGCCAATGGAATGCTTGATAATTCCAATCCCAAATAAAACATTAATAAGTTTCCGGCAGAGATCATAAAAAACATACCTGCCAACGTTGATAGTAACAACATATAAAATTCCAATACATGTTTATGATTCTTTAACCATGAATAAGATTGTAATGAAATAATGTATGTCCCAAGATTTAAAATATTTTTTTCGGCAGCAATTAATGCATCTGTTTTAAACATTTCATTGAACAATATTCCACCTTCGTTCCAAAAAAATCCAACAATACAATTGAATAACAAAAGAATATTGATCAGATTCAAAATGCTTTCATTCTTCCATTCTTTACTTCCTACTTTAATAAAAAGTAAAATAAAGATGATGGCAATCAATAGCCATTCATGTTTCATTAATATTAAAAAATCAATTCCCATAATCTACATTCATTTAAGCGTAATAGCCTTTCCAACATGTTCCATAATATGTTCAGTTCCGGGTGTAATTAACTGATTTAACCAAAAAGGTGCAATACCAATAGCAACGATGCCTATAATTAAAATACCGGCAGCTAATTTCTCATTCCATGTTGCATCTGATAAATTATTATAATGATGATCTGTTATTGGTCCCATTACTGTTTTACCCGCAGCTCTTAAAATATATACAGCTGTTACAACAATAGATGCACAAGCCAATATAGTTGCCAAACGATACCATTGATCGGGGTTTTGCCAAGCACCCATGAATACTGTCATCTCTGCAACAAAACCACTAAAGCCGGGCAATCCTAAAGAACATAAACCTGCAATAACAAATACTGTTGAGATGAAAGGAATTACTTTTAACAACCCGCCTAATTGTTCTACCATTCTTGTATGCGTTCTGCTGTAGATCATGCCGATAGCAGCAAAGAAAAGAGCTGTCATTAATCCATGTGATACCATTTGCAACACTGCCCCATTAATAGATGTTTGTGTTAACATACCAATTCCTAATAAAACAAAACCACAATGACTAAAAGATGAATAGGCATTGATGTATTTCAAATCTTTCTGCATCATCGTAGCGAATGCCCCATAAATGATTGCAATGGTTGATAATAAAATAATCACCCAAGCATAATAATGCGCACCTTCCGGCATCAAATAAGTGGCAACGCGCAAACAGCCGTAGCCACCAAGTTTCATAGAAATGCCGGCCAAGAACATTGATGCTGCAGTTGGTGCAGATGAGTGACCATCAGGCACCCAGGTATGAAAAGGAAATAATGCTGTAAATATTCCGAAACCTATAAATGCAAAGGGGAAAAATATTTTTTGAAACAAAATATTGATGTGCATTTGAGATATCTGAAGCAAATCAAAAGTTCGTTCGCCATTAAAGTTGGTGCCATAATATAATCCTGCCAATCCAACAAAAACCAATCCTGATCCTGCCATTAACATCAATGCCAATTTCATCGCACTGTATTCTTTCTTTCCACTTCCCCAAATACCAATCAATAAAAATTTAGGAATAACAGCCACTTCCAAAAAGAAGAATAAAGTAAAAATATCCAATGAAATAAAATATCCGTAAGCACCTACACTCAAAAATAATAACAGAAAGAAAAATTCTTTATTCATTGATTCTTGTGTCCATGAAACCAATACACCTGCAATCACAACGAACGCAGTTAATAAAATCATAGCGACTGAAATACCATCCACACCAATATGATAATGGATGTTTAGCGGTGCAAACCAGGTATAATTAAAGTCGAATAAGAATGGTGAGTTATTACCCGTTGTACGTTCTTTCCAGTAAACAAATAATAAATCGATAGATAATAAAAATTGTGCAGCAGTACCGATTAAAGCAACTGTTCTTACCTGCTTCAATCCATTACAAAATAAAATCGCAATGGCTGTAACAAATGGCAATAAAATCAGAAAAGATAAATTCATTTTGTCTTATTTTAATAAACCCAATTTTTATTCTTTACTCAACATCCTTGCGTCGCACACTTGTACGCTTTTCTTTTATTCAGCAATTAACATTTACATATCTGCACATCTTCTCATTTGCAAATTTTCTATTTCCATAAATAAATGAACAACGCTGCCAATCCGATGATACCCCCAAAGAAATACAGTGCATAGTTTTGCACTTTGCCTGATTGTAATCCCTTAATGAGTTCTGAGATCTTTGCAGTTGTATTTGCCAATAAATTCATGAAACCATCAACAATATTTTTATCAATCCAAGCGGCTGGTCTGCCGATAAGATTGAAAATAATTTTCTTTGTAATGAAAAGATATACTTCATCAATATAAAATTTCTTGTATGCTGCTTTATATAAGCTGCCTAATGAATTTGCAATAGTTTGAGGCTTACTATTTTCTCTTTTATATAAATACGTAGCTAATAATATTCCTGCAACTGCTAATAAGACAGGCAATGCAGAGAATCCAAAATCTATATGCGTTTCCAATACAGCACCGTCAGATGTAACCAAAGAAGCAATGGGAACAAATCCTGATGTTAATGCTAAAGCACCTAAAATCAGTAACGGTAATTTCATGGAGAATGTTCCTTCTCCATGATGTATTTCATGAATATCCGCTTCTTTACTCCAGAATATATTATAATATAGACGGAACATATAAAATGCAGTTAAGCCCGAAGTGAACACAGCAATTCCATAGATTAATTTATTTGAATTGAATGCAGCCAATAAAATTTCTTCCTTACTGAAAAATCCTGCAAATGGCGGAATACCCGCAATGGCTAAACAAGCAATTAAGAATGTGATATGTGTGATGGGCATTAATTTTCTTAAACCACCCATATCTTTCATTTCATTACTATGCACTAAATGTATTACTGCTCCTGCGCCAAGAAATAAAAGTGATTTAAAAAATGCATGCGTAAATAAATGGAACATGGAAGCCATATAACCCAATCCATTTTCTCCGCCATATTTGGAAACACCTAATGCAAACATCATGTAACCGATCTGCGACATGGTTGAATAGGCCAACACTCTTTTGATATCTGTTTGTGTGCATGCAATGATCGCTGCAAGTAATGCAGAAAATGCGCCAACATAAGTTACAATTTGTAATGCGGTTACATCAATTGAAAAAACAGGAAATAATCTTGCAACTAAATATACACCGGCAACCACCATTGTTGCAGCATGTATTAATGCTGAAACTGGTGTAGGGCCTTCCATTGCATCAGGTAACCAAATATGTAATGGGAACATGGCTGATTTACCTGCACCACCTATAAATACCAATGTCAACCCCCATGTCAGCATCGATGCACCTAAAAATGATGCAGCAGTGATATTCAAATATTCAGGAGATTGAATGGATGTTAATTTGTTTATCAATACTCCAAAATCTAAAGTGCCGCTGTAAAATGCCAATATTAATATTCCAATTAAAAAACCAAGATCTGCAAAACGAGTAACGATGAATGCTTTTTTTGCAGCAGCCACTGCTGATGGTTTTTCGAAATAATATCCGATCAATAAAAATGATGATACACCCACTAATTCCCAGAACATATATATCTGAAAAATATTGGAGGATAAGACCAATCCCAACATTGAAAAAGTAAACAAAGAAAGAAATGCATAATAAGTTGCAAAACGCTCCTCGCCTTTCATATAACCTAAACTAAATACATGCACCATCAATGAAACGAATGTTACCACAACCAACATCATCACAGAAATAGGATCGAGAATAATGCCCATATCAATGGAAATATTGGGAGAGAATTGAAGCCAGGTATATTTAAAAGCGATGATCTGTTGAAAGACGCCATTTACTTTTCCATCAATAAAAAAATAATGATAAGCAGTGTATAACGATAAAATAGTTGACGCAAGTAAAGATGCAGTTCCAACTGTTCCTGAAAATGTTTTAAAATATTTTCTTCCGAATAAACCCAATACCAAAAAACTGGCCAAGGGTAATAATGGAATGAATGCTATGTATAAATAGTTGTTCATCGGTTTAATATTTCAATTCGCTTGCATCTTCTACATCAATAGAATGATGACTTCTGTATAAATTAATAATGATAGCAATCGCCACAGCAGCTTCAGCAGCAGCAATGGTTATCACAAAAATGGTAAAGAACACCCCATCTAATTTTCCCGGATAGAGATATTTATTAAATGCTACGAAATTGATGTTCACGCTGTTCAATATCAATTCTACAGACATCAACATAGTGATCATATTTCGACGAGTAAATAATCCATACATGCCAGTAAAAAATAAGGCTGTACTTACAAATAAAATATGTGTGACAGTTATCTCACTCATTGTTCATTGTGTTTAACTTTCATGGCAATAACAATACAACCTATCATTGCTGCCAATAATAAAATACTCACTACTTCAAAAGGCAATACAAATCCATGCTCCGTAGTGCTTAACATTTGATTACCGATATCTGAAACTTTTACTTCAAAAGGTGTTGACTCAATTTGCTTGAACCCATATTGTTTGATCAAATTAAAAGTGAAAGCAAATCCAAACAAGACCGCCAATGCAGAAAATATGGAACGATTTTTCAAAGGCTTTGGCATTTCATCTCCCGATTTCTGTGTTAAGAAAATAGAAAAGATGATGAGCACAACTATTCCACCAACATAAACAACAATTTGAACTGCAGCCACAAATTCAACCTGCATCCAGAAATACAAGGATGCAATACCAATTAATGAAAACAATAACCATATGGCTGAACGAAATATTTTTCTGGTGGTAACAGCCAATATGCCAGCTCCTAAAATAAAAGCAGCGATGATATAAAATATAATTACAGATGCATTCATTATTCTATTCCCTCCCTCAATTTTGATCCGTCTTTATTTAATTTTTTGGTAAGCTTACTTCTGTCATACACACTATGCTCAAAATTCTGCGCCATTTTAATAGCATCGGTCGGACAAGCCTGTACACATAAGTTGCACATCGTACATAGTTCTAAATGATAAACAAAAGTATCGATGGCTTTTTTCTTTTTTCCTTCCGGCGTAATATCAAATTTGTTGATGATCTTGATCGTTCCATTCGGACAAGCAATTTCGCAAGCAGAGCAACCGGTACAAGCATGTTCATTATTTTCATCATGGCTCATTACTACTTCTCCTCTAAACCTTTCAGCCAAATGAAGTGTAGCTCTGTTATCAGGATATTGCTCAGTGATGATCTCTTTATGATGCGTAAAATAATAACCGGTCATTCTCATGCCGGTAAGCAATGATTTAACTGCACCGTAAACATCTTTTATATAATCTTTAATAAACATATACCCCTAACCCCTAAATGGGGAAATTTAAAACAGTGAATAATATTTGTTTCATTTCATCATTCATTTTTAGTATTAACCTTACTCCCCTTTAGGGGTTGGGGGTTAAAAATGCCATCCCATAATTGCCACAATCGTCATCAATATCAAATTAAACATACTGATCGGTAATAAATATTTCCATTCTAAATTCAGTAACTGATCTATTCTTAATCTCGGGAAAGTCCAACGAAACCACATGATCAAAAATATTAAGCCGATTGTTTTTCCGAAGAACCAAATAGATGAAGGAATATAATCCATCACATGATTGAAACCTTCCCAATGACCAATATGTAATGGCATCCATCCACCAAAAAATAAGGTAGCACCAATGGCGCAAACAATAAATATGTTGATGTATTCTGCTAAAAAGAATAATGCGAATTTCATTCCTGAATATTCTGTATGAAAACCGGCAGTTAATTCACTTTCTGCTTCTGCCAAATCAAATGGTGCCCGATTGGTTTCGGCAGTGACTGCGATAATGAATATCACAAAAGAAATAAACGCAGGAATATGTCCTTTAAATATCCACCAACCATTTTGTTGAGATAAGATGATATCATTGATACTTAAACTTCCTGTCATGACAACAATAGAAATAACAGATAAGCCTGCAGATAATTCATAACTTACTATTTGTGCCCCGCTTCTCATGGCACCTAATAAAGAATATTTATTATTACTTGCCCAACCTGCCATTAAAACACCAATAACAGAAAGAGATGAAACGGCAGAAAGATATAATACACCGATATTGATGTCCCAAATTTGAAAATTCTTTGCAAAAGCTATCGGAGCCAATATCAACATGGCAACAATCATCACAATATATGGAGCAAGATTGAATAAAAATTTATCAGCGCCATCAGGTGTTAATCCTTCTTTCATGATCAACTTCAAAGTATCGGCAGTTGTTTGAAATATGCCTTTAGGGCCTACTCTATTCGGTCCTAGTCTTATTTGCATTACTGCAGCTACTTTTCTTTCCATCCACACCAAACCCAATCCCAGCAAGGCAAACAAAGCAATGGCTGCAACACCCACTAACACGAATTCAGTGAGTAATGCAAGTGTTGGACTGAAATGATTATTCAACCATTCATGAACTGTATTTGTGATGCCTTCTAAACTAAACATCTTTTAAGTTATAAGTTTTAAGTTTTAAATTATAAGTTTTAAATTATAAGAAAAGTGATCTTCACTTAAGACTTATAACTTATTACTTACAACATTTACTATCTGTCAATATCCGGTATTACCAAATCCAATGTTCCCATGGCTGCCACCAAATCACCGATCTTCAATCCTTTCACCATATGTTCCAAAGCAGAAAGATTAGAAAATCCGGGTGAACGAAATTTAATTCTGTATGGTGTTGTTCCACCTTCACTAACAATATAAACACCCAACTCACCTCTTGCTGTTTCTACTCTTTGATAAAACTCTCCTTTTGGTAATTTCAATACCGCTTTTGTTTTTGCTTGAAATTCTCCTTCCGGAATATTATCAATCAATTGTTCTACAATTCGAATACTTTGCTGCATCTCTTTTAGTCTAACCATATAACGTGCAAATGAATCACCGGCAGTATCTAATATTTCATCAAATTCAAGTTGCGAATATATTTCGTACGGATATAATTTTCTGATATCACAATGTACGCCACTGGCTCTGGCAACAGGTCCACTGCATCCATAAGAGATAGCATCTTCTTTTGATAAAATTCCAATGCCCTTCATTCTGTTTTGAAAAATGATATTGCCCGTTACCAATTCATTGTATTCTTCAAACTTAGATTTATATAATTGAATAAAACTTTTTACATCTTTTTGAAAATCGGGATGCAAATCAACCATCACACCACCGGGTACCATATAATTCATGGTTAATCTTGCACCGCAAGTTTTCTCCATGATATCCGTGATTGTCTCTCTTTCTCTGAATGCATGAAAAAATGGAGTGAATGCGCCGAGATCCATTGCCATTGCACCCCACCACAATTCGTGTGAAGCAATACGTGTTAACTCATCCATAATCACTCTTATGTACTGCGCACGTTGTGGCACTTCAATTTGCATCGCTTTCTCAACAGTTAAAGCACATGCATGATTATTAATATGAGAAGACAAATAATCCATTCTGCTGGTTACATAAATAAACTGGCGATACGATAAACTCTCGCACATTTTTTCTATCGAGCGATGGATGTAACCCAAATGAGGCTCCACTTTTTTGATGGTTTCACCACTTAATGTCAACACCAAATGCAACACACCATGCGTGGCAGGATGTTGCGGACCAACATTAATAATTAAATCGCCTTCCGTATTTGTGCCAATTTCTTCAACCATATTTATAGCTTAATCATATTAATAGCATCTTCATAATCTTTTCTTAAAGGCCATCCTTGCCAATCATCCGGCATAATCAATCTTCTTAAATCAGGATGATTCAAAAATTTCACACCAAACAAATCATATACTTCTCGCTCTAACATTTCTGCTGTTCGCCATATATCTGAAACAGTTTCTATTTCAGGATTTGCTCTGTCAATCTTAACTTTTAAAACAAAATTGTGCCGATAGGTTGTTGATGAAAAGTGATATACGATGTTGAAATGTGTTTTCCAATCAACACAAGTGAGACAAAACAAATAATCGAACAATACATCTTCACTTGTTCGTATTTTTTGAACGAATGATCTTAATTCCCGGGGCGTAACAAAAACATTCAACCATTCACCGCCTTCTTCAAAAGTGATAGTGGGTAAAAATTCAGTCAGTTTTATTTTCAATTCTTCATTCGTCATAGCAATCATTACAATATTTTATGGATTTAAATAAGAGGTTTCTTTGATCTGTTCTCTTGTTAATCCTGATTTTATTTTTTCTTGCAAAGTGATCAATGCGTGTAATAATGCTTCCGGTCTTGGCGGACAACCCGGAATATACACATCAACAGGAACTACATGATCCGCTCCTTTTACTACAGAATAAGTATTATAAAAAAATGGTCCACCACTAATAGCACAAGCACCCATTGCAATCACATATTTTGGATCGGCCATTTGATCGTACAATCTTCTTAATACAGGTGCCATTTTATTTACAATGGTTCCTGCGATAATGATCACATCTGCCTGACGAGGTGTTGCTCTTGCCACTTCAAAACCAAAACGAGAGAAATCATATTTCGCAGAAGCAACGGACATCATTTCAATACCACAACAACTGGTGGCAAAGGTTAGTGGCCATAAAGAATTAGAGCGTGCCCAATTGATCACATCATCTAATTTACTTAAGACAACTCCTCCACCCGGTGTTTCGTGAATTTTTCCGGGAAAATTATTTGTTGTTACATCCATTTCAATGCTCCTTTTTTATGTGCGTATAAAAATCCCATGAATAGAATGAATATAAAAATCAATATCTCAATCAATGCGGTTAATCCGGTTTGCTTTACTACCACAGCCCATGGATACATGAATACCAATTCCACATCAAAAATTAAAAATATTAAAGCAAATAAATAATAGCCTACATTGAATTGATGCCAAGGAGAACCTGTAGCCGGAATACCACATTCATAAGCCTGACCTTTTTGAGGATTCTTAACTCCTTTTACAAAAATTTTAGCGATAGAGATTCCACCAACTGAAAATGCGATTGCTGCGAAAAAGAGAACGATTAAAGAAGATGCACCCATAGTTTTGATTTAATACTTTTTAAAAGTAATGAGTAAAATCTATATCATAAATTAGATTTATCCTCATTGATTTAAAAAAATCAGACTGTCGAATATACTTATTACCTATTGATAAGAAGATGATTTTTCACCATACCAAATAAAATATTTTCAACATTCTGTTAGTTAATTTGTTTTTCCGAAAATTACAGCTGCCTGTGCTGCTGCCAAACGTGCAATCGGAACTCTGAATGGAGAACAACTTACATAGTTCATACCAATTCTATGACAGAATTTTACACTTTCCGGATCGCCACCATGTTCTCCGCAAATACCCACTTTCAATTTTGGTTTTGTTTTACGACCACGTTCAGTTCCATCTTTTATTAATTCTCCTACACCTTCCTGATCAATAGTTTGAAACGGATCATCATGCAATATTTTTTGATCCATATAATTTGGCAAGAAGCCCCCCACATCATCTCTGCTAAAACCAAAACTCATTTGAGTAAGATCATTTGTACCAAAACTAAAGAAGTCTGCAACCTGCGCCATTTTATCTGCCAATAAAGCGGCTCTCGGAATTTCAATCATCGTTCCATATAAATAAGGAATGCTTTTTACTTTCATTTTTTCGCATACTTCTTTATATACTCTATCTACAATAATTTTTTGATGCGTTAATTCATTTACGGTACAAGTAACAGGTACCATTATTTCAGGAAGTGCTTTTTTACCTGATTTGATAATTTCTGCAGTGGCTTCCAATATAGCCCTGATCTGCATTTCAGTGATTTCAGGATAGCTGACACCCAAACGTACACCACGATGACCTAACATTGGATTGTTTTCGTGCAATGCCAAAACACGTCGGCGTAATAAGCCCATACTAATACCTAATTCTTTGCTGAGTTGATGTAATTTTTCTACATCATGCGGAACAAACTCATGCAATGGAGGATCTAATAAACGAATGGTAACCGGATATCCTTTCATTACATTCATCGTGTCTTTTATATCTTTCTTCACAAACACATACAAATCATTCAATGCTTTTTTACGTTCCTGTTCTGTTTTACTCATAATCATTTTTCGTAACAGAAATAATGGTTGATCACTTCCTTCACCATAAAACATATGTTCTGTTCTGAATAATCCAATTCCTTCTGCACCGAATGCCATTGCCTGAGCAGCATCGTTTGGCGTTTCGGCATTTGCACGCACACCCATTAATTTAATTTTATCAACCAAATTCATCAAATCTTTATACGATTTATTTTTATTAAGATCAATGGCTACTAATGGCATATCTCCTTCATACACCAAACCTCTTGTTCCGTTTAATGTGATGATATCTCCTTCTTTAACTACAATACCATTTTTCCCTTTGAAAGACTTTGTTTCATGATGAATTTCTATATCATTACAACCAACAATACAACATTTACCCCAACCTCTTGCTACCAAAGCAGCATGTGAAGTCATTCCACCTTTTGTGGTTAAAATGGCTTGTGATTTATGCATGCCATCAACATCTTCAGGAGAAGTTTCTTCACGAACCAGAATTACTTTTTCACCTCTTAATGCCCATGCAACTGCATCATCTGAAGAAAAAACAACACGACCTTTTGCGCCGCCGGGACCGGCAGGTAATCCTTTCGCAATGGGTTTTGTAACTGCTTCTATTTTTGGATCCAACATCGGCAATAACAATTCTACCAATTGATTGGGTGCAACACGCATGATAGCAGTTTTGGCATCAATCATTTTTTCTGTAAACATTTCTGTTGCCATTCTTACTGCAGCAACACCATTTCGTTTTCCCACTCTGCATTGCAACATATAGAGCTTTCCTTTTTCAATAGTGAATTCGATATCCTGCATGTCTTTATAATGCTTCTCTAATCTTTTTTGAATATCATTTAACTCTTTATATAAAGGAGGCATCAATTTTTCAAGGGTGACTAAATTTCTGCTGTGATCATTCTTTGAATATTCATTAATAGGTGCCGGAGTTCTGATACCTGCTACAACATCTTCCCCTTGTGCATTAACTAAATATTCTCCATAGAACTTATTTTCTCCGTTACCCGGATTTCTGGTAAATGCAACACCTGTAGCACTGTCATTACCCATATTACCAAATACCATGGCTTGCAAATTTACCGCTGTTCCCCATTCATCAGGAATTTTTTCAATTCTCCTGTAATCAATGGCACGCTTACCATTCCAGCTTCCAAATACACCGCCAATTCCACCCCATAATTGTTCATATGGATCTTCGGGAAATGGTTTACCCAATACTTTTTTTACGGTGGCTTTAAATTCTTTTACCAATGCTTTTAATTCAGGTACAGTAAGATCTGTGTCTGATTGATAGCCTTGTTTATTTTTAATCTTTTCTAATTTTTCATCTAATACTTTTCGTATGCCTTTACCATCTTTAGGTTCAATGCCACTTGCTTTTTCCATCACTACATCAGCATACATCATCACCAATCTGCGATAAGCATCATAAGCAAAACGTTCATCATCAGATTGAGCAATTAATCCTTTTATTGTTTCATCATTCAATCCAATATCCAAAACCGTATCCATCATTCCGGGCATACTCTTTCTGGCACCTGATCTAACTGACAATAACAAGGGATTACGAACATCACCAAATTTCTTTCCGGTAATTTTTTCAATTGCCGCTAATGCAGTTTGCACTTGGTTTTTTAATACCGCCGGATAAGTATGTTTATGATCATAATAATAAGTACAAACATCAGTGGAAATAGTAAATCCCGGTGGTACGGGTAAGCGAAGTTTAGGATGACCTGCCATCTCTGCCAGGTTAGCCCCCTTACCACCTAATAAGTTTTTCATCGATTCATTTCCATCAGCTTTTCCTGCACCGAAAAAATAAACATATTTCTTTGCGGTATTATTCTGCTTTTTCATAAAATGCATTTATCGTTGTATCAAAATTATATTGATGCATCAGTGGCAATTATGATAATCGTCATTACAAAACATGTAATTTATCATTTCATAAAAAAATATTCCCCATCGGGCATCATTCTTTCAAATCAATAAAATGATGATAACTTCAAACACAAACATTCTTTTAATAATTTATTTTTGATCAATGAAAATACAGTTATGGTCGGTTGGTAAAGCACATGAAGCTTATGTGAAGGATGGTATTGAAGATTTCACCAAACGCATCAATAAATATTTTACTGCAGCTTGGATGATTATTCCACCTGTTAAAAATGCATCATCATTAAGCGAGATTGATTTGAAAAAAGCTGAAGCCATCTCCATTCAATCCTATTTACAAAAGGAAGATTATTTAATTCTGTTAGATGAACGGGGCAAAGAATTGAATTCTCCCGAATTAGCCAAACACTTACAACAACTGGCCAATGAAAGTAATAAACGCATTGTATTCCTTATTGGTGGCGCATTTGGCGTAGATGAATCTATCTTTAAAAGAGCGAATTTTACATTGAGTTTATCCAAACTTGTTTTTCCGCATATGCTGGTCAGATTAATATTAAGTGAACAGATCTATAGAGCTTGTACCATTTTACGAAACGAAAAATATCATCACAGTTGATAATTTATTTATCTTTCCCATATGTTTAGTATCACCATTATTATCGTTGCTGCTACTTGTATTTTATCTTTCATTGGTTTTTCTAATGAAAGATTAATTGATGACCTGATATTTTATCCGCCTGCAATCACCAATCGTAAACAATGGTATCGTTTTATCACCTGCGGTTTTATTCATGCCGATATGATGCATCTGGCATTTAATATGTATTCGTTTTATTTGTTCGGACAGATCATTGAAAACACTTTTACTGATGATATTTTATTTGGAGAAAAAGGAAAATTTGTTTTTTTAATCTTATATCTCAGCTCATTAGTTGTTTGTTTATTGCCTACTTATTTTAATAACCAGAATAATTATCATTACAGAAGTTTAGGTGCATCAGGCGCAGTTTCTGCCATTGTGTTCGGATTTATTTTTTTGTCACCATTAGAAAAGATCGGATTGATCTTCATTCCGTTTTTACATGCACCTGCATTTATTTTTGGAATTGTTTATTTATTTATCTCTGCTTATTTATCAAAAAAAGGAAGCAGTAATATTAATCACTCGGCACATTTTTGGGGAGCTATTTACGGAATTGTTTTTTTGATCGTGGTTTGTCAATTCATGAGTCCATTCAGACCCATTGATAATTTCATTCATCAAATTCAGTCTTATTTTAAATAAGTAATTTGAATAGCTTTTTTAGCAGATGAAGTGATTTTGCATCTGTCATCAATCCTTTGTCCGACTATCCAGATAATTTTTTTATTCGATTCAATCACCCAAGTATTTTCTTTCTCAGTAAGCGATAATTTCTGATCAATAAAAAAGCGACTTAATTTCTTTTTCTTCTGCATTCCCAATGGATAAAAATAATCGCCTTGTTTCCATTTACGTAATAATAAAGGGAACTGAATTGCAGATGCATCAAGCAATGCGGTGAATGGTGAATAGTCAATAATGAATGGAGGTTCATTGATCTCTTTAATAGTCAGTGCTCCTTTTTCAAAAACAATCTGCTTCTCTCCTTTTTCAATCAAAATATTTTTATTTGCTGATTGATGGAGCGGCGCAATGATTAACCAATTCCTGTTTTTAATAATTCGATGAGATGCAGAAGCCATATAACTTCCATTCTCCGCAGCAAATAATTTAATCACTTCATCTGCTTGCGATGCAGTAAAAGCAAACTCTTTAATAATTTCCCAAACAATTGTCTTTACCGGATTTGATTTTTGCAAAAGCAAAACGGGAATATGAAATTCATGATCTTTTTTAACTAATAATTTCTTTTTATACCATTGAATGGATTGTTGATACAATTCATTCACTTCATTGAATCGCTCAATATTTTCAAGAATATTTTCTTCAACATCAGGAAATACTTTTTGCAACCCGGGGATTAATTCATTTCTAAAATAATTACGTGTGTATTTGTTTGATTCATTCGACGAATCTTCTACCCAACTTAAATGATTTTCTTTTGCATAAGTCAGAATATCTTCTTTTGTTGCAAATAACAATGGACGAATAATTTTATCTTTTTTGTTTAATGCTTGAATACCCGTCAATCCCTGAATACCTGTACCACGAAAAAATTTCATTAATACTGTTTCAATATTATCATCGGCATGATGAGCAGTTGTAAGAAAGATGGCAGATGACGAATGACTGATGACGGTTTCTTGCGCTCTGTCATCTGTCATCTTAATACTGTCAATCAATTCCTTGAACCATTCATACCTCAACTCTCTCGCCGCCTCCTGTGTACCTATTTTCTTTTCTTTGCTAAATTTTTGTGTATCAAATTTCTTTACAAGAACTTCTTTATTGTATTTCTTCCCCAACGCTTTTACAAATGTTTCATCTCTTTCGCTTTCTGCTCCTCGTAATTGAAAATTGCAATGCACAATCGTAAAATCAAATCCGCTTTTAAAAATAAGATCAGTCAATACAATACTATCTAATCCACCACTGACTGCAACGAAGAGATAACAGTTAGCAGATGACAGATGACGGAATTGATCTTCCCAATTTTGTTTAAAGCGTTCTGATAAATTCATTTAAAAAAACTATTACACGGATTATTACGAATTAAACGAATTATAAAAACAACGACAAGTAATTCGTGTAATTCGCACAAATTCGTGTAATAAAATTATTTCTTCTGCTCCTTAGCCCATGCATCTTTCAAGGTAACAGTTCTGTTGAATATTAATTTATCCGTAGTTGAATCTTTATCCAAACAAAAATATCCTTTGCGCAAAAACTGATAACGATCCTCAAACTTCGCATCTTTCAAGGCAGGCTCTGCATAAGCGTTCGGAATCACTTGTAAAGAATCAGGATTGATGTATTCTTTAAAATCACCTTCTTCATTAGAAGGATCTTCTACTTTAAATAATCTGTCATACAATCTTACTTCTATCTTAACTGCATGTGCTGCACTTACCCAATGCAAAGTCCCTTTTACATGAATGCCGCTGGTATCATTACCGCTTTTGCTTTCCGGTAAATAAGTACATTTTAATTCAACAATATTGCCTTCTGCATCTTTAATCACTTCATTGCATTGAATGATGTATGCACTTTTCAATCGAACCATACTGCCGGGAAATAATCGAAAATATTTCTTTGGCGGATTCTCCATAAAATCTTCTCTCTCTATATATAATTCTTTGCCGAAAGGAATTGCTCTTGTTGAATCATTTACATCATCGGCATTGCCTTCACTGGTAATGTATTCCACTTCATCATTGTAATTAGTCAGCACAACTTTTACAGGATCCAGTACCACCATTCTTCTTAAGGCAATTCTGTTTAAATGTTCACGAACACAGAATTCTAATAATCCAACATCCACTACATTTTCTCTTTTAGCAATACCCACTCTATCGCAAAACTCACGAATACTTTCCGGTGTATATCCTCTTCTGCGCATGGCACTGATGGTAGGCATTCGCGGATCATCCCAACCGCTTACATGTTTTTCATTCACCAATTGCAATAACTTACGTTTACTCATCACCGTGTAAGTCATGTTTCTTCTGGCAAACTCGTATTGATGTGAAGGATAAATATTTAATTGCTCAATCAACCAATCATATAATTCTCTGTGCGGCACAAATTCTAATGTGCAAATGGAATGTGTAATATTTTCAATGCTATCACTTTGTCCGTGTGCAAAATCATACATCGGATAAATACACCACTTATCTCCTGTTCTGTGATGATGTGCATGTTTAATGCGATAAATGATCGGATCACGCATCAGCATATTTGTATGCGCCATATCAATCTTTGCACGCAATACTTTTTCTCCGTCTTTATATTTTCCGGCACGCATTGCTTCAAACAAGGAAATGTTTTCCTCCATACTTCTGTCGCGATATTTACTGTTCACACCGGCTTGTGTAGGTGTTCCTTTTTGAGTAGCAATTTCTTCACTGGTACTATCATCCACATAAGCCAATCCCTTTTTAATTAAGGTAACGGCAAATTGATACAGCTGATCAAAATAATCGCTGGCATACAATTCATGCTTCCATTCAAAGCCCAACCATTTAATGTCGGCTTTAATACTATCCACATATTCTGTTTCTTCTGTTACCGGATTGGTATCATCGAAACGAAGATTGGTATAGCCGGGATATTTTTTGGTAAGACCGAAATTTAAACAAATACTGGTGGCATGACCCATATGCAGGTAACCATTCGGTTCCGGCGGAAAACGGGTAATGATCTGTTTGTATTTACCATTCTTCAGATCCGTTTCAATAATTTCTTCTAAAAAATTTAAACTTTTTTCTTCGCTCATTATACTTGCTTAAAGGACTGCAAAGGTAAGGATTGAGGGCTTAAGAATGAAGGGTGATGAGTTGTAAGAAGGACAAGCTGCTTTATTTGAAGATGTTCCTTTATTGGTTGAAGATGATTCATCTTCGTATGAATTTACTCTATTGTTGTATAAAAATGTTTCATTGACACCTGTCAAAGGAGTTTTGACACCCAACATTGTTGCATTTTTACATGAATTTGTTTTATTGACACCCTTCAAAGGAGCTTCGACACCTTACAATGCTTCATTGTATGGATACATTACTCCATCTTCAATTGAACTTGCTTCGTTTTCTATTTGTTTTAAGGAAAAAAGCTGTGTATGATAATGATAGGCTTAGCTTCCACCCGCTTCGAGACTCCTTCGGGACTGCTTCGGGACTGCTTCCGGGCAACTGCACTAAATCCAAAACAAATCCCGAACGATTCCCGAATAAGTACTGAACAAAAAAAACTTTTACTGTTGAGCAAATGAATTGCATTTTATTGTATTGACGAAGGTTAAAATAACTTGCGTATATTCATTACAATGCAGTTGTAGTAAGGATTTTAAAAAATTGACGAAAGTTTTGAAAGCTGAAAACCTTCGCATATTTTTGAGTTAGCGGTAATGGCGCAGCGGCAGCAAGATTTTCGTTCGAAAAAACGAATTGTGAACATTTCCTTTCATACCAATCCAATCTTTTGACTAAATTTGAGCCTAAAGATTTTAGCATTGAAAACTCATCATAAAATAATTAACGGAGACAGCAGACAAATGACTTTATTGCCAGACAATTCTGTTCATTTGGCTATAACTTCACCACCTTATTGGCAACTTAAAGACTACGGGACAGACAACCAAATTGGCTTTCACGACAGCTATGAAAATTATATCAACAACCTGAATTTGGTTTGGAAAGAGTGCTACCGCACTCTGCACAATGGCTGCAGGTTGTGTGTAAACATTGGCGACCAATTCGCTAGGGCAGTTTATTACGGACGGTATAAAGTAATTCCCATCCGAGAAGAAATTATAAAGTTTTGTGAGAACATCGGCTTTGATTATATGGGTGCTGTCATTTGGCAAAAAGTAACGACTTCAAACACAACAGGTGGGGGCGTTCAAATGGGTTCATATCCATACCCACGGAACGGAATTTTGAAACTTGATTATGAATTTATTTTAATCTTTAAAAAATTAGGCGAAGCACCGAAACATACGAAAGAACAAAAGGAACTTTCAAAAATGACTGCAGAAGAATGGAACACATTTTTTGCAGGGCATTGGAATTTCGCGGGTGCAAGACAAAACGGACACATCGCAATGTTTCCCGAAGAATTACCAAGACGATTGATTAAAATGTTCTCGTTTGTTGGAGAAACAGTTTTTGACCCATTTGCGGGAAGTGGAACAACATCATTAGCCGCTAAAAATCTTGACAGAAATTCAATTGGTTACGAAATTAATCCTGATTTTATTCCTTTCATAAAAGAAAAATTACAAGTTAATCAACAAGATTTAAACGGCACGACTTATGAATTCGTAAAACAAGAAAATACAAAAACAGATTTTGAAAACGATATTCAGGAACAACCCTATATTTTCAAAGACCCACACACTCTTGATAAAAAAATTGATGTAAAAAAAT
>CAIRTF010000078.1 GCA_903881425.1 uncultured Chitinophagaceae bacterium
CTAAATAAGCCTCAACATTTCATTGAAATACTTGCAGAGAATACACATATGCAATTGCCATTGGATTATGTTACGCGTAGGGCAGACCCGACTTTTTATATTCATAATATTGTAAGCGATGGATATACAAATATGGGGCAATACATTGGTGCAGGTATTGGACCAGGAAGTAATTCTGAAACCTTAGATATCAGTTACATCAACGGAATTAATAAATTCGGATTGATGTTTGAAAAGATAGATCATAATATGGATTTTTTCAATCAAACTTTTTCAACTACACTGAATCAAACAAGACCATGGTCTGATATTTCTGTTTCATTGCATGGTCAATGGAAATACAATCGATTTTTATTTTCTTCGGAATTAGCATGGATATATTCTGCTAACTATGAATGGTGGAAAATTAGCGGGATTAATTATGTAAATGGTATGCAAGATGTCTCAAACATTCATGCTGTTTTATCTTTATCATATCGACTGCAAAACAAATGATGAAAATGAAAAGAACTGAATATAGCAGCAAACAATTTTTTTATGCAAAAAGATGTTTTTTTCTTTTTTTCTTTTTGATCATTAGTGCTAATGCATTCTCTCAATCTATTTCTCTTAACGATCGCTTTTCTCAAGAATATGTAAGAAGAAAGCAATTAGAAGATTCTTCGTTTTATGCAAGCACTTCTTTTTGCATCGGCAATCATAATTATTCAATGTTCACTGATTCTGTATTGAACTTATCATCATTGCAAAATCGTTTTATTAAATCTATCTCTACAAGTTTTAATAAAAAAAATAATTCATTTTTCTGGCTTCCTGTTTCAGTTGCACAGCAATATAATTCACATCATGCGTATGGTTGGAATGATGGAGCAATGATTCCATCACACGGCTATCAGGTTTTTATGAGTGCAGGTATTTATTTTCAATCAGGTCATTTCTCTGTTCAATTGCAGCCCGAATTTGTTTATACACCTAATAATCCATTTGAAACATTTCACTCAGAATATAATGATGGGATATGGTATAATTATTATCAACTACTCAACAGAATTGATATGCCCGAACAGTTTGGTAATAAAAGCTATTATAAAATATTACCCGGACAATCAAGTATTCGATACAATACAAAATCTGTTTCGTTTGGTATCTCTACTGAAAATTTATATTGGGGACCGGGCATAAGAAATAGTTTGGTAATGAGTAATAATGCGCCGGGATTTTTGCATGCTACCATTAATACCATCAAACCAATTAAAACAAGTATTGGAAGTTTTGAACTGCAAATTATTGCAGGTAAATTAAATGAATCAGGTATTGCTTTGTCTGATACCAATCGTTATTATAATAATGTGCGTTTGTATCAACCGAAGATCAATCAGTGGAGATACTTAACAGGCTTGGCTTTGACCTGGCAACCTAAGTGGACGAAAGGATTATTTCTTGGAATGACGAAAGCTTCTTATCAATATCATACAGATATTTCAGGTATTGCTGATATTCTTCCTTTACAAGGAATTATTAAATCGAATAGTGAGAGTCAAGGAAAGAAAGCATCTTTGGGTTCTATATTTATGCGCTATGTTTTTCCTGAAGAAAATGCAGAACTATATGCCGAATATGGAAGAAACGATAAATGGGCTAACATAGTCAATTTAGTTGCTGATAAAAATTATCCGAGAGGATATATTGTAGGCATTCGTAAACTATCCAATCTCTTTCAAAATAAAAGCCGCATTGAATTTGCTGCAGAGATTACTCAATTAGAATTACCAACAATTTCATTAATCAATCAATCTAAAAGTTGGTATTTGAATGATTATGTTCGTCAGGGTTATACAAATTACGGACAAGTAATGGGTGCCGGTATCGGGCCGGGTGGTAACAGTCAGACGATCGATATCAGTTGGGTAAAAGGATTTAGCAAAGTGGGATTATTGTTTGAACGTGTAGTACACAATAATGATTTTTATTATGCAGCTTTTGGTCCTTTGGGTGATTATGCAAGACATTGGATTGATCTCTCTACTACTTTACATGCCGACTGGCGATATAAACGTTTTACTTTCTCTTCAGAATTATCATTGATACGCAGTTTGAATTATGAATGGTGGCGTATTGATATTCCATCCACGCCTAATTATTTTGCCGATGAGTATGATGTACTCAATTTTCACGGCAAACTTTCTTTTTCTTACAGACTATAGAGTCATTGATCGATGACCGATGGACGTTGTTCGAGAAACGATAGACGAGAAACGAAAAACGATGGACGAGAAACGTTGTTCGTTATCTTTAAATATTTTTTGTTTTTAGTGTAATATGTAGCAATACATGTTATATTTGTTTATGATCGTTAGTATCAGGCATAAGGGGTTGAGGTTATATTATGAGAAAGGAGATAGTTCTAAGTTACAGCGCTCACACTTGCCAAAAATCCGACTTATTTTAACGGCTCTTGATGCTATTGATTCGGAAGCTGATATAAAGGCGTTGGGTAAAAATATTCATCTCTTAAAAGGTGAATATTCAGGATTTTGGGCTTTATCAGTAACAGGAAATTACAGGATCATATTTCGTTTTGAGGCGCCTGATATTCTTGATGTTGATTTTCTGGATTATCATTAATAAAATTTTTAAATTTCAATAAAATGGCTGTATTAAAAAGAGGGTTAGCTCCTTCACATCCCGGAGAAATTCTCAGAGAAATGTTTATTAATGAATATAAACTAACTATTACAGATGTAGCAGATGGTTTGGGTATGGCAAGAGCTAACTTATCTGCCATTGTTAATGAACGTGCAGGAATTAGTCCTGAACTGTCTGTAAAACTTTCAGAAGCTTTTGGTAATACACCCCAATTCTGGATGAACCTTCAGAGAAATTATGAGTTGTGGCATGCAGAACGAAATGTTAACAGGCGCAAGGTTAAACACTTCGCTTATAATGATTGATAGGTTGGATGAACGATGATCGATGCTCGTTATTCGTTGTTCGATGATCGATGTTCGTTGGACGAAAAACGACGGACGAAAAACGATATTCGATAATTAATGTATCAACTATTCAATATAAAAAGAATTAGACCATGAAACTTAGCATTATTAAAACAAAAAAACAATATGAAGCATACCTGGATTGGGTAGATTTGATGTTTGATAAAAAAATAAAACCCAAAACTACCGAAGGAAATAAAGTTCAGGTTGCATTGCTTTTAATTAAACAATATGAAGATGCTCATTACCCGATTCCATTGCCCGATCCTATTGATGCTATAAGAGCAAAAATGGATGAAGCAGGATTAAAGAATAAAGATTTGGTGGGCGAAATTGGAAGCAAGAGTTATGTTTCAGCACTTTTAAATAAACACAAACCGTTAACATTAGAATTGGCTAAGATATTCCATCAAAAATTTAATATTCCCGCTGAAATTTTATTATCATAGGTGACGTTGTTTGTTGACCGATGATCGTTATTCGATGTTCGATGGACGAGAAACGAACAACGATAATCGATACCTGATACGCATAAAATAAAAAGATGCGTATATTTGCTGAATGAAAACAAGATTAAACCTTACTATTGATGATCGCCTGCTGGACCAAATGAAAGTGTACGCATCCAGACATGAGAAAAGTGTTTCGGAATTGGTAGAAGGATATTTTAAAACCCTTACTAAACCGGGACGTAAAAAAAATATTCTTGATCTGGTAGAAAAATTAGATCGGCC
>CAIRTF010000079.1 GCA_903881425.1 uncultured Chitinophagaceae bacterium
ACGGCCAGGATAAACGCTGAAAGCATCTAAGCGTGAAACCTTCCACAAGATGAGTTTACTTTTAAGGGTCGTCAAAGACTATGACGTTGATAGGCTACAGATGTAAAGCTAGTAATAGCTCAGTCGAGTAGTACTAATTACCCGTATGCTTTATTTTTATTTTCTTCAGTGCTTCTGAAGAAAACTCTTGATGATAAGCTTTTCCAATATGTAATTTATTAGTTTGAAATTGAACATTTCAAATTTTAAATCCTTATGGTGGTTTTGCCGAGGGTGTTCACCTCTTCCCTTTCCGAACAGAGAAGTTAAGCCCCTCATGGCCGATGGTACTTGGATTTATTCCTGGGAGAGTAGGTAGCTGCCGTATTTATAAAGCCTTTCCGGTTTCGGAGAGGCTTTTTTATTTGTATTAACTCTCACTATATTCGTTTTCAATCACAAAATTTTGGTTACACTTTCTTCTCATATCGCCATTGTGGTAAATCCTGTCAAGCAAAAGCGCTCTATCAAACGTTTATGTAAACAGATTATTCGTGAATTAAGTCTAAGAAATATTTCTTTTTTTTTGTTTGATAAACAATGGCCTGAATCTTTTGATAATTTTTCTGATATATGGATTATTGGTGGTGATGGAACATTGAATTACTTCATTAATCATTATCCTAATTGTAGAATTCCGCTATCTATTTTTAAAGGCGGAACAGGTAATGATTTTGCATGGATGTTATATGGTAATATTTCTGTAAAAGAGCAAGTACAACGAATTATACAAAGTTTGCCTAAACATGTTGATGCAGCCAAAATGAACGAACATCTTTTTATTAACTGCGTTGGAATTGGTTTTGATGGAGAGATATTAGCATCCTCCATGAACAGCATCCGTTTTATTGGCGGACATATCGGCTATCTATTAGCAGTAATCAAAAAAATATTTTCATTCAAAGAATATTATTTTACTATCACTACACCTTTAAAAGAATGGAAAGAAGATTTACTATTATTGATGGTAGCAAATGCCAAAAGAGCCGGAGGCGGTTTTTATATTGCACCCGATGCCTTGATCAATGATGGTAAATTGAATGTAGTGATGATACAATCTTTATCCGTTCTTAAAAGATTCAGATACCTGCCTGTAATTGAAAAAGGAAAACATCTTCATTTGCCATTTGTGATTTCTTGTATAGAAGAAAAAATTCTTATACGAGCAGAAAAGCAATTAGCAGTTCAGTTTGACGGTGAACTGATGTATGCGCAAGAATTAAATATTCAAATACTGCCCAATCAATTTCTTTTCAGGTATTGATTATTCTTTTATTAATTAATAAATAGTACTTAGATATTATTCTTTATAATTTAGCTTTACAAAAAAAGCTTCATGAAAAATATTGTTGTATGCTTTCTTTGCGTCATTACTATTAGCGCAAATACTCAAACATTGAAAGAATTAGAAAGTACCAGAGTTAAATTACCGAATGGGTGGAGTTTGACGCCTGTTGGTAAAAGTTTGCAGTTGGGGGATCTGCCATTGAATATGGTGGTGAGTAAAAGCAAAAAATATATTGCTGTTACCAATAATGGACAAAGTACACAAACCATTCAGTTGATTGATGCAAAGAATGAAAAAGAATTGCATCATATAATCATCCCCAAAAGTTGGTATGGATTAAAATTCAGTAGTGATGAAAAATATATTTATGCCAGTGGCGGTAACGATAATATGATTCGCATCTATGCTATTGAAGCAGATAGTTTGCGTTTGAAAGATTCTATTGTAATCGGTAAAAAATGGCCGGTTAAAATCTCTCCATCCGGCATTGAAGTGGATGATGAAAAGCAATTATTATATGTGGTGACCAAAGAAAATAATTTCCTCTACACGTATGATCTGAAAACAAAAGCATTAAAAGATACTTTGCCTTTGGGTGCTGAAGCGTATAGTTGTTTATTATCTCACAATAAAAAAATATTATTCATTTCATCATGGGGTGGAGATAAAATTCAGTTATATGATGTAGAAAGAAAGTATATTGTAAAAGAAATTACTGTTGGCGATAACCCAAACGAAATGTGTCTATCAAGTAATGGAAGATATTTATATGTTGCCAATGCAAACGATAATTCTGTTTCAGTGATTGATGTTGGTCAGCAGAAAGTATTAGAAATTTTGAATGCCGCATTGTATCCCAATGCACCAAGCGGTTCAACAAGCAATGGTGTTGCATTGAGCGAAGATGATAAAACATTATACATTGCTAATGCTGATAATAATTGTTTAAGTGTTTTTGATGTAAGTTTTCCAGGTAGAAGTCATTCAAAAGGATTTATTCCTGTGGGCTGGTATCCAACCAACGTTAAAATAATCGGCAAAAAAATATTCGTGAGTAATGGCAAAGGATTTTCTTCTATGGCCAATCCTTATGGACCTAATCCTTATGGCGTAAAACAAAATGTAAATTATCAGGGTGGCGATAATCAAAAACCGCAAGAAGTACAATATATAGCAGGCTTGTTCAAAGGAACATTAAGTATTATTGATATTCCAACTGAAAAACAATTGAGTGTTTATTCTCAAGCTGTTTATCATAACACACCTTATACAAAAGAAAAAGAATTAAATGCAGAAGGACAAAGTGGTAATCCTATTCCAATGGCTGTTGGAGAACAATCTCCCATAAAATATGTGTTTTATATTATTAAAGAAAACAGAACATACGATCAGGTATTGGGAGATGTAAAAGCTGGCAATGGAGATACTTCATTGGTTTTATTCGGAGAAAAAATTACACCTAACCTTCATAAAATTGTAAATGATTATGTGCTGTTGGATAATTTTTATTGTGATGCAGAAGTAAGTGCCGACGGACATAACTGGAGCATGGGTGCTTATGCAACAGATTATTTGGAAAAAACCTGGCCAACAAGTTATGGCGGTCGGGGTGGTGGTTATGATGCAGAAGGTAATAGGGCCGTTGCAAATAATAAAGGCGGATTCATTTGGGATTTTTGCAATAGAAATAAAGTGAGTTTCAGAAGTTATGGTGAGTTTGCTGATGTTTCAGATAAACCCAATATTGATGTTTTAAAAAATCATACTTGTAATTATTTTACAGGATGGAATTTAAATGTTCGTGATACAACTCGCTTCTCTCAATGGAAAAGAGATTTTGATTCTTTATTGGCAAATAAATCTGTTCCGCGTTTTAATACTGTACGTTTTGGAAACGATCATACCGAAGGTGTTCGAAGAGGGAAACCAACTCCATTTGCACATGTGGCAGATAATGATTTAGCAGTTGGTTTATTTATTGAATATTTAAGTAAGAGCCCGATTTGGAAAGAGAGTGCTGTATTTGTTTTAGAAGATGATGCACAAAATGGACCGGATCATGTAGATGCACACAGAAGTACTGCATATATTATCAGTCCTTATGTAAAAAAGCATACTGTCGATCATACCATGTATTCAACAACATCCATGTTAAGAACCATTGAATTAATTTTAGGTATGCCACCTATGACACAATATGATGCTGCTGCAACGCCCATGTGGCGCAGCTTTACATCAAAAGCAGATTTAACTCCGTTTACACACTTATCGAATAATATTGATTTGAATGATAAGAATGGAGGTACTACCGAAGCGGCTAAAAAAAGTGAAGCATTCAATTTTAGTAAAGAAGATAAAGTACCTGATCTTGTATTTAATAATGTTTTGTGGCAAGCCATCAAAGGAACAGATGCACCTGCACCTGCACGAGCTGCTTTTGTTAAAGTAGAAAAAAAGAAGAAAAAAGATGCGGATGATTAGAAAATAAATTTGAATAATGAAAAACGAAATCCGAAAAATGATTTGGATTTCGTTTTTTTATTTTAGTGCTTTTGATCAGGCAACATCTTCACCTATTGTGGCGATCCAAAGTTTAAACCAGTCTTCTCTTGTTAGATAAATATTATTGGCTGCTTTGGCTTGCAATAATCTTTCCACTTTCGTGGTGCCCACTACCGGAATAATTCCCGAAGGATGTTTTAATAAAAATGCTACCAATATTTCATTGATGCCTGTTGTATATTTTTCTGCTAATTCATTAGCAGTAGAAACGATCTTTCTATAATTGGGAATAGAATCATCATTAAAAATCCCGCCACCAAGTGGTGACCATGCCATAGGAATAATATGATGCTCCAAACAATTATCTAAAATGCCATTGGTAAAAGGAGATGTGTAAATAATAGAAATTTCTACCTGATTGTATTCAATTTCCACATATCTCCTTAACGCATCAACATGATGCGGCAAAAAATTAGAAACGCCAAATTGCAATATCTTTCCTTGTTTCTTTAAATGAAATACTGCTTCTGCAACTTCATGCGGATGTAGTAAAGGATCCGGGCGATGAATTAATAAAACATCCAAATAACTGGTGCCGAAATGTTTTAAAGAAGTTTCGGCAGAATGAATGATATGTTCTTTAGAAGTATTGTATGATTTGATTTGATGATGAGGCCTGTTTTCCGTCATCATCTGAATACCGCATTTGGTAATTAATTGAATTTTATCACGAAGTGAATTATCTTCTTTTAAAGCATTGCCAAATTCTTCTTCAGTGGTATAATCACCATAAATATCTGCATGATCAAATGCATTGATGCCATGTTGTAAACATGCATCGATCATGGTACGATATTGTTTGGTAGAATATTGTGCACCCCATTTTCCCCAACGCATACATCCTGCAACAGTCGAAGTAATCTTTTGCATAGAATTATTTTGCACAATAAAGTTAACGAAAATTATACAGCAGGTTCTTGCTGACTTAAACAATGCCAGCTACCCAATCCCCAAATAATATCTGTTGAATCAATACCGATCACTTTTCTATCAGTAAAACATTGTTGAATAGTTGACAATGCAACATCGTCTTTTTTAGATCTGAAAGTTGGCACTACAACATAATTGTTAGCAATATAAAAGTTTGCATAAGATGCCGGTAAGCGTTGGCCTTCCCAAATAACTTCATCAGGCATTGGCAATTCAACAATATTTAATTGTTTGCCATTCAGCAAACGCATTCCATGCAATTGTTTTAAATTATGTTGCAGCAAAGAATAGTTGTCATCATTTTTATTTTCCTCAATTACTGTGATGACTGTATCCGTATTTACAAAACGAACAGTATCATCAATGTGTCCGTCTGTATCATCACCAATAATTCCTTCATCCACCCATAACACTTGCTCAACACCATAATAATTGAATAAATATTCTTCAATTTTTTTTTGATTGAGTGAGGGATTTCGATTCGGATTTAATAAGCAAGCTGTTGATGTAATTAATGTTTTTGAATCATTAAAATCAACAGAGCCGCCTTCCATGATAATATTCGGATAATAAACAGGAAGATTCAATTGTTCACCAATCAATGTTGGAATAACATCATCTAAATCATAAGGAGGATATTTGTTTCCCCATGCATTATAATTCCAATCAACAATTATTTTTTTCTTTTCAGTAGGATTAATCAAAAAAGCCGGACCATGATCTCTGCACCATGCATCATTGGTTGGATGATGAAAGAATTTTATTTTATTCAGATCAACGCCTTCATTCGATAAATGTTCTTTTGCGAAAACTTCCATTGCAGCATTGGCAACATTAATGCAAACATTTTCTCCTTCACTTACAGCTTTTATAAATTGGCAGTAAGGTTTATAAATAGTTTCAATTTTACCCGGCCAACTTGCTTCTTTATGAGGCCAGCTCAACCATGTTGCAGTATGCTTATACCATTCGGCAGGAAAAAAATAGCCGAGTTGTTTTGGAGTTTCTTGCATTAGTATTCGTCAATAAATCTTTTAGTAATGGGTTCGTAAGAATCAATTCTTCTGTCACGAAGAAAAGGCCAATGTGTTCTATAGAAATCTGTTTTCTCTATATCAATTTCTATAACTGCAGTTTCTTCTTTCTCGTGAGATGCTTTATACAAAAGACTTCCAAAAGGATTGCTTACAAAACTTCCGCCCCAGAATTTCATCAAACCGTTTTGTTCGAAGCCAGCTCTGTTCACACTTACTACATGCACACCATTGGCAACAGCATGGCTACGTTGAATGGTTTGCCATGCATTGTATTGTTCAGTATTAGTTAATTCATCTTGTGATGTTGCCCAGCCAATAGCTGTTGGATAAAATAAAATCTCAGCACCCATTAATGCTGTAATTCTTGCAGCTTCCGGATACCATTGATCCCAACAAATTAATACACCAATATTTGCATATTTTGTCTTAAAAATTTTATAACCCAAATCACCGGGTGTGAAATAAAATTTTTCGTAGAAAGCAGGATCATCGGGAATATGCATTTTACGATACTTGCCTAAATAAGATCCATCTGCATCAATTACTGCGGTGGTATTATGATATAAGCCTTCAGTTCTTTTTTCAAATAGGGATGCAACAATTACTACATTATATTCTTTTGCAATTACAGATAAAGCATCTGTTGTAGCACCGGGAATAGTTTCTGCGAGTTTGAAATTTTCATAATCTTCCACATCACAGAAATACAAGGACGTAAACAATTCCTGCAGACAAATGATTTGTGCTCCTTTTTTAGCAGCCACTTTTATTTGTTCGATGGCTTTTTTTAAGTTGGTGTTTTTATCAGCCTCACAACTCATTTGCACGATACCAATATTCACTTTACGCATGTATAAAAATTTTCCTGGCAAAAATAATATTTAGAATACGGTTGAAAGATTATTTGTTGAAGCTATTTTTTATTTTGAATAATAACCCGATCATACTATAATAAAAAAGTCTTGCTAACTGCAAGACTTTAAATTATGTGAAAGATGAAACGATATTAATATCTGTTATATCCACCACCGCCGCTGCTATTGCCACGATCACGGTTGTAACCGCCACCGCCGCCGCTGCGACCGCCACCACCACCGTAACCACCACGACTTCCGCCGCCACCGCCACCGTAGCTTTTCTTGAAGCCGCCGCCACCGCCGCCGCTTCTTCTTTCGCCTTCAGGACGTGGAGTTGATTCGTTTACAACGATCTTACGACCGCTGATGTCTTGGTCATGTAATGCAGCAATTGCAGTACGAGCTGCTTCATCATCAGCCATTTCAACAAAGCCAAAACCTTTACTGCGGTTGTTGTTGAATTTGTCTGTAACGATCTTAGCAGAAGTTACTTCGCCATAAGGAGCGAAAAGGTTTTGAAGGTCTTCACTGGTCATACTCCAGTTAAGATTTCCAACGTAAATGTTCATTTTTTTAAAAATTAAGTGATATAAAAACCAACTAAGCAGTACCCAAAAACCCTGAAGCATTTACTTTGAAAACACCGGGAACATGGAAAAACTGGTCATTGGACGATGCGAAAGTAGCAATTTTATTGACTTTTACGAATTTTTTTTCATTTTTGCTGATTGGCTAAAATGAAAAAAGCCTGTAAGGAATACAGGCTTTGGAAATATTTAAGGAAAGAATTATTCTCCAACTACTTCAAAATCGATTTCAGTAACATTGCCATTACCAAAATTGATGGAAGCTTTATAGCTGCCTAATTCTTTAATTTCATCTACAATAGAGATACGTTTGCGATCAATTTCATAACCTTTTTGATCACGAATGGCACGAGCAATTTGTAAAGAAGTGATACTTCCGAAAATTTTACCGCTTGTACCTGTTTTAGCGGTGATTTTAACAGGAGAAGATTTTAATACTTCCAATACTTTATTGATCTCAGCCAAAAGTGCAGCTTCTTTTTTAGTTGCCACTTTTTGATGTTCTGCCAATTGTTTTAAATTAGAAGAGTTTGCTTCAATTGCATATTTATTAGGAAACAAATAATTACGGGCATAACCGTTTTTTACGGAAACTAATTCGTTTCTGCCGCCTAAATTATCTACATCCTGAATTAAAATTACTTGCATGATTGTTTGTTTTAGTCCCCAAGAGCCCAATCAATGATTGATTACGACTGTCATCCTTTCGGAATTAGGGAATGGTACTAAATATTGTTTATTTCAATAAATCTGTTACATAAGGTAACAATGCCATTTGGCGTGCTTTTTTAATTGCATCACTTACTTTACGTTGATACTTTAAAGAGTTACCCGATAAACGACGAGGCAACATTTTACCTTGTTCGTTCACGAATTTTTTTAAGAACTCGATATCTTTGTAATCAACGTATTTAATGCCATATTTTTTAAAGCGGCAAAATTTCTTTTTAGGCTTTTCCTGCTTAATGGCTGTCAGGTATTTTATTTCGTTCTTTGCCATGTTATGCCTCCGCTTTTTGTTGGATTAAAGTAGAAACGCCCATCAATTTTTTAGCATTGTACTCAACGGCGTATTTGTCGAGTTTAGTAATCATGTGTCTCATGATTTGTTCATCACGCAACATTTGTATTTTCAATTTTTCATTGAAATCTGCAGATGCGGTGAATTGTAATACCCAATAAATACCGGTTGTTTTTTTCTGGATTGGGTAAGCTAAAGATTTAAGACCCCAAGGATTGCTATGAACGGTTGAGCCGCCATTTTCTGCAATCAGGTCGGTGTACTTTTTCTGAGCAGCTTTAAAGTCTTCTTCAGAAAGTACAGGGGTGAAGATCACCATTAATTCATAATTGTTCATGACCCTGATTTTGTTTTTAAATTGGTTTTTCCCAATGGACATTCTTTCAAATTGCTGAAAGAAAGATTCTGCCAAAACAGAATTGGGGCTGCAAAAGTAGGGGAATTGACTGAAAAATTGTTCTTTTGAATATAGTTTTTCTTTTGTCAACCTGTCAGCACCGAAGGTTTGGTATTTAATTTGTCTTTTGCTGCCATATTGTTGCAGTTCAAGTGTGCGACGCAACAATGCTCAATTGATAATCAAAAGTTGACACCCAAAAAATAAGTTTATGCAAAAAGGACAGATTCGCGTTCAAACCGAGAACATTTTTCCCATTATTAAAAAATTCTTGTACAGTGATCACGAAATTTTTGTTCGTGAATTAGTAAGCAATGCCGTAGATGCTTCTCAAAAAATAAAAACATTAACCGGAATTGGAGAAGCTAAAGGTGAAATTGGTGATTTACGTATTGATGTAATATTAGATGCCAAAGAAAAAACCCTGACCATTCAAGACAGAGGTGTGGGTATGACGAAAGAAGAAGTTGATAAGTATTTGAATCAGGTGGCTTTTAGTGGTGCGGAAGAATTTTTGACGAAATATAAAGATGCCAATATTATTGGTCATTTTGGTTTAGGTTTTTATAGTTCTTTCATGGTAAGTGAAAAAGTAGAAGTATTAACACAGAGTTACAATGAAGAAGCACCAACCGTTTATTGGAGTTGTGATGGAAGTCCTGAATTTGAATTGTATGAAGTAGAGAAAAAAGAAAGAGGCACAAAAATTATTTTGCATATTAATGACGAAAGCAAAGAATTTTTAGAAGCACATCGCATTAAAAGTATTTTAGAAAAGTTCTGTAAATTTTTACCGATACCAATTTATTTTACAGATGTTGCTGAAGAAAAGAAAAAAGATGAGGAAGAAAAATCAATCAACAATACCAATCCTATTTGGGTAAAAAAACCAAGCGAATTAACCAAAGAAGATTACGAAAAATTTTACAGAGAATTATATCCATTTGGTGAAACGCCTTTGTTCTGGATTCATTTAAATGTTGATTATCCTTTTAATTTAACCGGTATTTTATATTTCCCGAAAATTAAGCAGAGCTACGAAATCCAAAAAGATAAAATTCAATTATACAGTAATCAGGTTTTTGTTACTGATGAAGTGAAAGAAATTGTTCCGGAATTTTTAATGTTATTGCATGGTGTGATTGATAGTCCGGATATTCCGTTGAATGTGAGCAGAAGTTATTTGCAGGGAGATCCGAATGTGAAGAAGATCAATAATCATATCACTAAGAAGGTAGCAGATAAATTAGAAGAGATATTTAAAAATGAAAGAACTGAGTTTGAACAGAAATGGGAAAGTCTTGGTTTGTTTGTGAAGTATGGAATGATGACCGATGATAAATTTTTAGAGAAAGCCAATAAGTTTCTTGTGATGGAAGATGTGAATGGAAAATTTTTCACATTGGAAGAATATAAAACTGCAACTGAAACTTTACAGAAAAATAAAGAAGGTAAACATGTGATCATCTATACCACCAATCCAGTTCAGCAAGATGCTTACATACAAGCTGCTAAAGCAAAAGATTATGTTGTGGTTAAAATGGAAACATTGGTGGATGCGGCTTTCATCAATAATATGGAAATGAAGTGGGAGAATGTTCACTTTGTAAGAGTGGATGCTGACATCATCGATAATTTAATTGATAAGCAAGAAACCAATGACAGCATATTAAGCAAAAGCGAAAGTGAGGAA
This sequence comes from uncultured Chitinophagaceae bacterium, assembly GCA_903881425.1. Taxonomy (GTDB): domain Bacteria; phylum Bacteroidota; class Bacteroidia; order Chitinophagales; family Chitinophagaceae; genus CAILAF01. The sequence continues at coordinate 10,412 of CAIRTF010000079.1, forward strand.
TTGAAAAAATTATTTGAGTTTCCCGTTCCGGAATTGCATGTAACGGTTGAAGTGAAAGGATTGAATACAAATACCGCACCGGTTGTTGCAACCAGACCTGAGTTTATGAGAAGAATGAAAGATATGGGAGCTGTTGGTGGTGGTATGACTGCTTTTTATGCAACCATGCCTGATGAAGTAACATTAACGGTAAATGGTAATCATCCCATTTATCAAAATTTATTGAAGGAAGCTGATATTGAAAAGAAAGAAAAACAAATTAGAAATTTGGCAGACTTAGCTTTATTATCGCAGGGATTATTAAAAGGAGCGGAGTTAACTAATTTTATAAACAGAAGTGTAGAATTAATGGATGGGATTAAGAAAGCGGTGAATGCAGCGGTTTAATTTTTTTTGAACAAAGTTTTTAAGGAGTCGATATTTATCGACTCTTTTTTATTCACTCAATCTCACATCAATCATTTTTAGTTGAATATTTTTTTCTCCATTCCATTCGTTCAGGTCTACATTAAAAACAATATCCAAAGGTTGATTTTTTTGTAACAATGAAAATTTATCAGCCATGTTAAAACCAATGCCGGTAATGGTTGTGTTGTTTTGCTTCAATACAAACCGAATATGTTGTTCTTTTACAATCTTGCTGAAGCCTGTATCCATTACTTTTTTAGCAATAAAAACAGGACGCATATTTTCCGGCCCGAATGGTTCCATTTGTGTAAGAATATTATAGAACGAAATATTTGCTTCACTAAAATTTATTTCTGCATCAATAATAATTTCAGGAATCAATAATTCCGGAGTAATTGTTTCATTAACTATTTTTTCAAACGCATTACTGAAAGCATTAAAATTTTCCGGGGCTAATGTTAAACCTGCTGCTGCAAAATGTCCGCCATAACCAATCAGGTACTCTCTGCAGGCATGGATGGCTTCATATAAATTATATCCTGTAACGCTTCGAGCACTGCCAGCAATAAATTCGCCGCTTTTTGTGAGTACAACAGTTGGGCGATAATATTTTTCAATCAATCTACTCGCAACAATACCAACCACTCCTTTATGCCAATGTTCTTGAAAAACAACTGTTGTTTTTCTATTCATTAAATTTTCATCACGCTCAATTAATGCTAACGCTTCTTCTGTAATGCTACTATCTGCTTCTTTTCTGTCGGTGTTATCGCTGTGCAACATTTCAGCAAATTCCATTGCTTTAGAAAAATCTTGTTCAATAAATAATTGAACAGCTTTGCGTGCATCATCCATTCTGCCTGCAGCATTAACTCTTGGGGCGATAATAAAAACCAAATTGGTAATATGCATTTCTTTTTGAATCGCTGCTAATTGCATCAAAGCTTTAATACCTGCACATGGATTTTCATTCACTTTTTTTAAACCATAAAATGCCATCACTCTGTTTTCTCCATTCATGGGAACAATGTCAGCAGCTATTGCAGTAGCAACTAAATCCAGATATTGTAAATAAGATGCTTCATTTAAATTCCATCTTTCACTTAATGCTTTCATTAATTTAAAACCTACGCCACAACCACATAATTCTTTAAATGGATAATTGCAATCTTTTTGTTTAGGATTGAGAATAGCAACTGCATTGGGCAATTCATTATCCGGCAAGTGATGATCGCAAACAATAAAATCAATTCCTAAAGTTTTTGCATAAGCAATCAATTCAACACTTTTAATGCCGCAGTCAAGAGAAATAATTAAAGTGAAATTATTTTCTTTTGCAAAATCAATTCCTATTTTACTGATGCCATAACCTTCTCGATAACGATGCGGAATATAAAAATCCAATGCATCATATTTGTTTTTCAAGAATTGATACATGCTTGCCACACTGGTTGTGCCATCAACATCATAATCACCAAAGACCAATATTTTTTCTTTTTGATCAATGGCTTTATCAATTCTTTCTACTGCTTTTTGCATGTCCTTCATCAACCAGGGAGAATGTAGATCGCTTAATTGAGGACGAAAAAAATGTTTAGCTTTTTCAAAGTCATCGATGCCTCTTCGAACCAAAATTTTGCATAATGTTTTGCTTACTTTCAATGCGTCATGTAAAACATTTACTTTTTTTTCATCAGCCGATAATATGTTCCATCTTTTTTGCATGATAAGATGATCTTCTTTTTAAAGATGACAATAATTTATTCGTTAAGAGCAATAAATTTACATTACTCTTTCTATTTTATTTTACAATGGGGGATTAAAATGTTCTGTCGGTAGTAAACAATACCAACTCTTCTAATGCTTGTCTGATCTCATTATCAGGGAATTCGTGCAAAATGGCCAATGCTTCATTTTTATATTGGTTCATTTTTTCATTTGCATAAGTAATACCACCTGCTTTACTAACTTCATTCAAAACAAACTGAACTTTTTCTTTATCGGTATTTTGATTTTTGATGATGTAAATAATTTCTCTTCTCAAAGAAGGATCGCAATTATTCAAGGTATAAATTAACGGAAGCGTTAACTTTTTTTCTTTGATATCATTACCGGTTGGTTTGCCGATGTATTCATTGCCGTAATCAAACAGATCATCTTTAATTTGAAAAGCCATTCCCACTTTTTCTCCAAATAATCTCAATTTTTCAATTTGTGTATCATCATCAAAAGTGCAGGCTGCGCCTGCAGCGCAACAGGCAGCTAATAAAGAAGCTGTTTTACCTTTAATAATCTCGTAATAAATAGATTCTTTTAAATTAAGATTGCGGGCTTTTTCTAATTGCAATAATTCCCCTTCACTCATCATTTTAATGGCTGAAGATAAGATTTGCAAAACTTTATAATCTTTATTATCTAGAGAAAGCAACATGCCTTTTGACAATAAATAATCGCCAACTATTACAGCAATTTTATTTTTCCAAAGCGCATTGATAGAAAAGAATCCTCTACGTTCCATAGAATCATCCACAACATCATCATGCACCAAAGTAGCAGTGTGTAACAATTCAATTAATGATGCTGCTCGATAAGTACTGTCGTTAATTTGGCCACCTAATCTTGCACTTAACAAAACGAACATGGGGCGCATTTGTTTGCCCTTTCGTTTTACAATGTATTGCATGATGCGATCCAACAAAGGAACTCTGCTTTTTACGGCTTCTCTGAAATGAATTTCAAATTGGCCTAATTCTTGTCCTATTATTCGTTTGGCAATTTTCATAAACAGTGCTGCAATATAGTATAAGTAGCAACAATAAAAAGCTACATGCATCGTTTGTTGCTTCCTAATTGTCCAAAAAGATAATTTATAATCAATTTTGAATTTTTGATGTATGGTACAGCATTTTACGATAATTTTGTAATCTATTTTTCAATTATTAAATACAGTATATGGCAAGCAAAAAGTATTTCTTATTAATGGCAATGATTGTCTTGATACAAGCGATCAGTATTGCCCAAACCTCATCAACAGATTGGGGTTGGAACTGGAAAGACAGTTCAAAAATTCCTGTGGAAAGAATTCCTCAGTACAATGAGTTCTTGAATAACCAATTTCCTTATCCTGCTAAACCACGTGACCAATGGGAATTAGGTTTGGGATTAGGTGCAGCTACTTTAACAAATGATTTTAATCACTCTACCGGTTTTGGTGCAACCCTTACATTAAGAAAAGCGTTAGGTCATACTTTATCTCTTCGTCCTTACTTTTCTTATTATTCAAATAGTGGAAGTGGAACAGGTGTTGCAGGGGGTAATATTGTTACAGGTGCTACTCAGAATATTGCTTTCAGAGATAATTCTCTACATTTTGGAGCAGATTTAATTACTTCTTTAAATACATCAAGTTACTACAGAGGAAATCCTACAGTCAATTTTTATTTGATTACCGGGTTTGAATTTTATTCATTGAGTCTTACTCAAAGTATAAATGGTGGTGCATATAATACATACACTCAAGGAACTCATAATGGTATTTTAAATAATATTGGTATTAACTTAGGCGGTGGTGTTGCTTTCAAAATAAGTAATAGTGTAAACTTGGCAATTGAATCAAAAGCTACATTTACTAACAATGATTATTTAGATACTTATACAAGCCCTTGGAGTAATTCCAACGATGCATGGTTTTTTAATTCTGCAAAATTAAATATCAATTTAGGCAATCCTGCTAAACGTGTACAACCATTGTGGTGGATCAATCCAAACAATTATATGTACAGCGAAATCAATAGTCCTAAGCACATGAAGATGCCTAAAGTTGTTTTACCTGATGCTGATGGTGATGGTGTAACTGATCAATTCGATCTAGAACCAAATACTCCAGCCGGTGCACCTGTTGATAGTCATGGTAGAGCTAAAGATACTGATGGTGATGGTGTTCCTGATTATCGTGATAAAGAACCATTAACTCCATTGAATTGTTTCCCGGTAAATAACGATGGTGTTGGTACTTGCCCTGAACCTGCATGTTGCCGAGAATTGAGAGATAGAATTGCAAACTTAACTGTTGCACCTGCAACACCTGTATGTAGTGTTTCTGATTTACCAAGCATTCAATTTAAAAGTGGTGCTAAAGTAAGTAAGGATGCAGAAAAATTATTGGCTGCTGCTGCTGCTAAATTAAAAGCAAATCCTACTTGCAAAGTGAAATTAATTGGTTATGGTGCTTCAAGTAAAGCAGCACAGCAATTAAGTTGGGAAAGAGTAAATGCTATTCAAAAATATTTGATTGAAAAGCAAGGTATTGCTGAAAACAGAATCATATTTAGTTATGGTCAGGAAGGATCTGCTAATACAGTTGATCTTCAAGGAACAACTGAAGATGGTCCTAATACAGTTCCTGCACCTCATCCAAATTTGAAAAGTAATTAATTAGAAATAATGTCTTTCTTATCAACAAGAAGTCCCATGCGAATGGGACTTCTTGTTTTATTAACAATGTGCATTACTTGCTTTTGCAAAGATTATTAATTCACCAAAGGTCCATATATTGTGATGCATGCATTTTTTTGGTATATTTTTACTTGAATTAATTTTTTGCAATTCGATTGGAACCATTAATGACACAAAACATGTTAAAAAAAGTTTCCTTACTCTTTATCATCTTTATTTAGTTGTGTTGGAGAACTTATTGCTCAATTGGGAGGCACCCATGATTATTTAGATACTGCTTACATAGCCCCACGTAAAATGGCAGAGCAAATCGATTTTCTAAAAAACAAAAGTAATTTTCCTGTTAAACCAAGAGACATGTGGCAATTTGGTTTTATATTGGTATGCCATATGTTGACGGTGATTGCCCTTGGACAACACGGGGTGCAGGTACAGATTTAGGTAGTTATGCTATTGGTTTAGGAGCGTATGCAAGAAAAGCGATTGGATATGCTTTTTCTGTAAGAGGGTCATTCTCTTACTTTAACATGTTGGGTTTAGATTATAAAGCCAACTTCGATTTTGCTAATCATCCGTTAATACAACAATTGTATGGCAATGCTCCGGATGGGTATGTACACAATTACAGATCAAGAGCCTTTATTCCATCAATAGAAGGGATCGTTTCATTTAATAATATCATGTTTCACAAAAGCCAGCAGCGTTGGAATATTTATGGCGTGGTAGGTGCTGCGGCTGTTGTTTATAATACTGGTTTAGATTTAATGGATGGAAAGAATAATAGATATTTAGTAGAAAATGTATTGAATAATTATCATACGAAGTCTGATATATTGGATAGACTTAGAAGAATGTTTAACGGAGGTTACGAAACACATGCACTTCAGGGAAATGGTCCTTCTTTAAATAGTCAATGGTCAATTGCACCTGCAATTTCTTTAGGTATTGGTGCTGAATATCGAATTGGTCCAAAATGGTCATTGTTCTTTGAGTATAAAAGATTGGTTACACAAGATGATAATATTGATGGTTGGTCTAAGCAAGTGATTATTCCTGGTTTATATTCTAACACAAATCATCCCGACCAAATAGGATTTTTTCATATAGGTACAGGATTAAATTTTGGAGATGAAACCAGGCGCACTGCTCCGCTTTGGTGGTTAAATCCATTGGATTTTGCTTACAAAGAATTGAATGCTCCGCAAAGAATGAAATTGCCGAAAATTAAATTAGATGATGCCGATGGTGATGGTGTAACCGATCAATTCGATCTAGAACCTAATACACCTAAAGGATGTCCGGTTGATTCTCATGGCGTATCAAGAGATACTGATGGTGATGGTGTTCCTGATTGTCGTGATAAAGAATTATTAACGCCGCAAAAATGCTTCCCTGTAAATGCAGATGGTGTTGGTACTTGTCCGGAACCAGCATGCTGCAAAGAAATTATGGATGGCATTAAAAGAGGTGATAGTGTTTATGCTAATCTATGGGGTGGTGGAAATAAGAATGGAAATGCAAGTTGCACAGTTGGCGAATTACCTTCCATTCAATTCAAACCAAATACAGTGCATGTTACTAAAGAAATGGAAATTACTTTGAATGCAGTGGCACAAAAAATAAAATCAAGTCCTTCATGCAATATTAAGGTAATTGGTTTTGCATTTGCTAACAAGAGCTCACAACAAACCAGTTGGGATAGGGTAAACAATGTAATTCGTTACTTAGTAGAAAAACAAGGAATTGCCGAAAGCAGATTTATTTTTGAATATGGTCAACAGGGCGATTCGAACGTAGTTAATCTTTTGGCAACTAATGAAAATGGTCCAAATGTTGTTCCTGCCCCTCATCCTCAGTTAAGGCATGGCAACTAAATAGTATATTGTTATTATATAAACGCCTCTTAAGCCATTAAGAGGCGTTTTATATTAATCTTAACTAAGATAACTGCTATAATCAATTGTCAGTTTCTAAATTGCTGCCAATTAATTACCTTTGCACACTTGTATGAGAAGAATATTACTTATTTTATCGGTTTCGCTGTTATTGGTTTCTTGTTCGCGTCTTAAGAAAATCAGTTTATTTTCTAAAAAAAATAAGACTGGTGATACAGAAAAAACAGCAAATACAAAGACTCATCATACCAAAAAAAGTAGTTCTTTTGCTGCTGTATATAAAAGCAAGGATGTTGAATTCAAGTATCAGATGGCTGAGCAATTTTATGCAAAGAAGAGGTATAACAATGCTCAGGAGTTATTTGAAAGTTTGATTCCATCTCTGAAAGGGGATGCACGTTACGAGGATATGTATTATAAGATTGGATATTGTTATTATTACGAGAAAGATTATGCTAATGCTGAAAATATTTTTAAAACATTTACAGAATATTTTCCAACAAGTAGCAAATCTGAAGAGTGCGAATATATGAGGGCTTATTGTTTTTATAAGCAATCACCAAAGGTAGAATTGGATCAGACTGCAACAAATAAAGCAATGAATTTAATGCAGGCTTTTATCAATACGCATCCCACTTCTCCGAGATCAAAAGATGCCAGTGATATAATGGACAAGTGTAGAGAGAAATTGGAATTGAAAGAATATAAAAGTGCGGAATTATATTATAACTTAGGCTATTATAAAGCATCTGCCATTGCATTTGGAACAGTTTCTGAAAATTTTCCCGATTCAAAAAGAGCAGATGAATATAAGTTGGAAGTGATTAAAGCCTACTTTAAATATGCCGATGCCAGTATAGAAGATAAACAACCGGAACGTTATCAGAAAGTACTTTCTGAATGTTCGGATTTTTTAGAAAGATTTACTGACAGCAAATTGATCAACGAAGTAAAACAATATAAAACTCAAACAACTAACATTCTAAACAAACTTAAAAATGAGCAAGCTAAGAAGACATCTCAGCAGTAATACACCCAGTGTTGTTGAAACAAAAAGCCTCATTGATATTAAAAATCATACCGGTAATTTGTACGAATCTATTGCTATTATTGGTCGCCGTGCCAACCAGATCCATATCTCTTTAAGAGAAGAGTTGCATAATAAACTGGAAGAATTTGCCAGCCACACTGATAGTTTGGAAGAGATTCATGAAAATAAAGAGCAGATTGAAATTTCCAGAGCATACGAGAAAATGCCTAATCCGGCTATCTTAGCTACACAGGAATTTATGGAAAGTAAAATTTATTATCGCAAGAATAATGAAAACGATTTATTCAGATAATATAAATCATAAATAATTGTAAAACGGCAGTATTATTACTGCCGTTTTTTGTTACTTGCAGTGTATTTGATGTTGATTCATTTTATGTTCTGTTATAAGCAATGAATAAAAAAAATATCATACTGATTGTTTCTTTAATGGTTAGTGTTTATTCTTTCTCACAAGAGTTACAGGCAAGAATTTCTGTAAATGCAAGTAGGGTAAATAGCTCTATTGATAAAAAAGTTTTTGTAACACTTCAGAGTCAGCTAAATAATTTTTTGAATAACCGAAAATGGACGAATGACAAGTTTGAAGCAAATGAAAAAATTGAATGTAGCTTTTTATTGAATATCGAATCTGTTGTTGATGCAAATACGTATAAAGCAAGTTTGATTGTTCAGGCAGCAAGACCAGTGTACAATTCTTCCTACAAAGCTGCATTAATCAATTTTCAGGATCCTGATATTGCTTTCAAATATATTGAATTTCAACCCATAGATTTTAGTGATAATCGTGTTCAAGGAACAGATGCTTTGGCGGCTAATCTTACTGCATGTCTGGCTTATTATGCCTATATGATTTTAGGATTGGATTATGATTCTTTTTCTCCTAAAGGCGGAGATGCATTTTATCAAAAAGCATTGAATGTAGTAAATAATGCACCGGAAGGCAGTAATATCAGCGGCTGGCGTGCATTTGACGGATTACGCAATCGTTATTGGATGAATGAGAATTTAATCAATAGCCGAAATAATATACTGCATGATGTGGTATATTCTTATTATCGTGCAGCATTGGATAAAATGTATGATGCTGAAAAAGAAGCCAGAACAAATATGTTACAAGCATTAACGCAATTAGATGCATTTAATAAAGAAACACCGAACACGATGTTTGTGCAATTCTTTTTACAAACTAAAGCAGATGAATTGATTGGTGTATTTAAAAATGGAACATCCGATGAAAAATCAAAAGCTGCAGATATGTTGTCAAGATTGGATGTTGGTAATTCTTTAAGATACAAACAGGAGATAAGATGAGACTCATATTTATTATATTTTTTGGATGGATAATATTGATTGGTTGTTCATGCAAATCAAAAAATAATAAAGATATATTAGTGATTGATTCAATGAAATTAGTAATGTGGGATATGTTGAATGCTGGGGAGTGGAGTAATGTATTAATTGCAAAAGATTCTTCTTTTCTTAAAAATCACAGTGATATAAAATTATACGAGCAAGTTTTTTTAATACATCATATCACAAAAAATCAATTTTACAACAGCTATAGATATTACAAATCTCATCCTGATAAGATGAAAGTGTTAATGGATTCGATAACGGATTTTGGCAATAGAGAAAAGAAAAAAGCATTTATCATTCATCAGTAAGTTTGTAGTTGTTTTTAACGATTTAGATTGCTATATATGAATAAAGTATTTTCATCTGCCGATGATGCCATTCATGATATTTCTGATGGCGCCACTTTAATGTTGGGTGGTTTTGGTTTAAATGGTATTCCCGAAAATTCAATTGCTGCATTGGTGAGAAAAAAAATAAAAAATCTTACTTGTATTTCCAATAATGCAGGGATTGATGATTTTGGTTTGGGTTTGTTGTTGCAAACAAAGCAGATCAAAAAAATGATGAGCAGTTATGTTGGTGAGAATGCGGAATTTGAACGACAATTATTAAGCGGCGAATTAGAAGTTGATTTGATTCCGCAAGGAACATTGGCTACACGTATACAAATGGCGGGTATGGGTATTCCTGTTTTTTTTACACCTGCAGGTTATGGAACTGAAATTGCCTATGGAAAAGAAATAAGAGAATTTAATGGAAAGATGTATTTGATGGAACATGCACTGCATGCAGATTTCAGTATTGTAAAAGCATGGAAAGGAGATGAATTGGGTAATTTGGTTTTTAGAAAAGCCACAAGAAACTTTTCAACCTCGATGGCTAAGGCTGGCAACATAACAATTGCAGAAGTGGAACAATTAGTAAAGCCAGGCGAAATTGATGCAGATAATGTAGATGTAGCAGGTGTATATGTTCATAGAATTTTTCAAGGAATGAATTATGAAAAAAGAATTGAAAGAAGAA
>CAIRTF010000080.1 GCA_903881425.1 uncultured Chitinophagaceae bacterium
ATTTTAAGGCGGAAGATAATGCAAACTTGTTAGAGTGAATATCGCTTAATATTGCTACGATCACTTCTCAATTGTATTAAGTAACTTTTCAATGGCTCCAGTTGAGGTATACTCTGGCTTAAAAAGAAGCTGTTGAGTAGCTTTATCAATTGAAACATTCCATCTGTCATTTTCATTTTCATCCTTTTTCACTAATTCATAGTTTACACCAAATTTAGATGAAATTAGTTTTGCTAAATCAATCATCGAAATTGTATTCCCAGAGGCAATGTTAAAAATACCTGAAATTTCAGGATTCTTAATACAACACAAAAAAGCATTTGCAATATCCGATACATGTACAAAATCCTGAGTACGTTCTCCTGTATCAAAGACCTTGATGCTTTTTCCTTTCATGCCTTCTTGTATCCATTTTTTAATAACATTATTTGCCATAGCATCTACCCTGTTTGCAATTGGACTTGAAACTCTAATTATATTATATCTTATTCCATATTTAATTGAAAATTCTTTTATTAACTCTTCCCCTTTATACTTTGAATTCGAATAGAATGTTACAGGTTCCAAATCAGAATCTTCTGTTATTAGACTTGGCAATGGCTTTTTTATTGAACTTAGAGTACTAGTGAACATTATCTTACCAACATTATATTTTGCCATTTTAATAAGCAAATTTTTAGTGAAATCTATATTGACAAGTTGCAATTCATTAATTTCTTCATTATTAATCCCAATCTTTAATGAGCCTGCATTATGTATGACAATATCTGTTCTATTTAGACAATCGTTCAACAAATCAGGCGAATCTTTAGAAATGTCAAATTTAATCCATTCAAAATCATTGAATTCGATTTTCGCCTTTCGATATAATGCTGAAACGTTGGAAAAATTAGCACTAAGCATTTTGCTCAATTCACTACCAATATTGCCTGTGGCGCCTGTTAATAATATTCTGGCGGCTTTATTCATAACATGTCTGAAATTGGAACAATCACATGTTCAAAGGCCCTTATAACTGCCACATCAGAAGAATAAGGAAGTCTTTCAAATTTCTCATCAAATAAATGATTCCTTAATAATATATCGGGCTCATTAAACCCTACATCCGCTCTCATAGTTGTAGTTCCTGAAAATCGAGGATGAATTTCAAAGACATATATTTCATTTTTATGAATTCTTAACTGAATATTTAATGGACCAGTACTATGAATTGCCAATGCCAGTTGTTCGCAAAAATCTTGAATAAATTTATATCTGATGAAAAAACCTTGAGAATATCCGGTTGAGATACTGAAATTGGTTTCACCTACTTTTTTTGTATCAAGCAATGATAAACCAATTAGTTTACGCTTCATAACAATACTATCAATTAATTTTCCATCTTTATCTGACAAAACCCCAACAGTATATTCTTCATCTTCTGAACCAATAACAGGTTGTATACAATAACCTGAATTAGAAGGCAAATTATTCAGAATAGTCTGCATTTCTACTTCTGTGGAACAAAGAGAAACACCTTTAGATCCACCTGTACCTGTCGTTGGCTTGATTATCATCGGAAAGTCAAAGAGACTTAACGCTTTTTTCCAATCTTCAACTTTAATGGTTCGTATTGTTGGCAGCCCTAGTGCTTTTAATTTTGAAGTAGTTGCAAATTTATCCATCATTAACGGCATTATTTCATGCGCATTACTGATTATAGGAATTTTAAAAAGATGCTTGTTCTTAGATAATATATTTGCCTCAGGCTCTGAGCCTGGTATTATTGCATCCAAATTAAATTTAAGTATCGCGTTTTGAATAGCAGTTATATAACTTGGATCGCTTGCAAAAGGTAGAATTGTGTGTTCGGGTACTTTATACAAGCCCCAAGAAAATGAATCAGCATCAGCAGCGATAACATTCCAACGATTAATCACCTCTTTTGAAGTACGAGTCAAAGCATGAAGGATTCCAGAACCAACACTTCGTCCTCCAACTGCAGTTATAAGAATATTTTTTTTCATTTATGAATTATATTTCAAAATTTTTGCCGGTGCACCAATTGAAATTGAATTTTCTTCTGTATCTTTTAATACAAGTGAGCCAGCCCCTATTACGGACCTATTATTAAGGGTTATGCAATCTTTAATTATCGAACCAATACCAATAAAGCATTGCTCTCCTACATTCACCAAACCCGCAATATGTACACCTGGTGCAAGAAATGAATGCTTACCTATTTTTGTATGATGTGCAATAATGGTGCCAGTGTTGACTAGAACATTGTCTTCAATTTTAACGTCTAAATCAATCACAACACCTGGTAAAATAAATATACCCTCACCAAGTGCGCAACTTTTATCTATATAAGCGGACGAATGTATAACATTTGTAAATGGTATTATACCCTTGAATTGGTTAAAAATTGATGCACGTGCATGCATTTTATCATACCCAATACCAATAATGATGGCGTCAAATAAATTATTTTGAAAATCTTTTAAAACTGCATCAGTTTTTCCCAAGACAGGAAACTTGGAATAAGATACTGAATTCTTAAAATCATCATAAAATCCAACAACCTCAAAATGTGAATCATTAATTGCATGAGAAGCAATTAAACGACCTAGTTCTGCTGCACCAATTATGGCTATTCTCATCTATTAAATATTAA
>CAIRTF010000081.1 GCA_903881425.1 uncultured Chitinophagaceae bacterium
CTAATGATAAAAAGATTAGAGGTTATATTGATGAAATAAAATTCAGATTAGATAGTTATAAAAAAACTACTTACCTTCTTAGAATTAGATTATTTACTAAAAACGAGTTCACACAACTACCCGAAGAAGATCTTTTGTTTGATGCTAATATTATTAATAGTAAAGAATTAAAACAAAACAATACTTTTTCTTTAAGAAATAAAGCAATTGAATTTCCAAAAGAAGGCGTCTTTGTATCTTTCGAATGGTTACCTCAAATTGGCATAACAAAAGAAGAAGAAAAAACTCCTATGCTCGTTGGTAATATGAATGCCGACAAGAATTACACATATTTTAATTATAAAGAAATTCAATGGCATCCTTCTAAATCAAAATCATTAATAAGAGATGGGTACTGTGTTCCAAATATTTCAATAACTGTTAGCTATTGAATAGAATATTCTAAAGTTTGATACCAATGCCCAATTGAATTTGCTGGCTCTTCCAACTATCCTGATTACCTAGATCATTGATACTACTTAATCCAACCACATATCTTCCATAAATTCTGAATGTCTTTAAATTAATTTGCAATCCACCTACTGCGGCAAAATCACCACTTTTAAAAGCATCTTGTCCGTTTTGTAAAGTAGTTTCATGCGGATTAACTAAAATACTATACTGCGGACCAACAACAATAGTCAACATTTTATCAGGATTAATTCTTAATAACACAGGAATAGATAAATAATTCAGATTCACATTCTGATTATTATTTAAATAATTTGTGATGGAAGTATTGGATGTAATTCCATTTGATTGGTTAAATAAAACTTCGGGCTGAATGCCAATGGATTTTGAAAAATCAATTTCCATAAATCCCCCTAATTGATAACCTGCTCTAAATCCCTGATTAAATGCTTGTCCGGATAATTGTGTAAGATTAGTACCGCCTTTGATACCCAATCTAAAACCTGCTTGTGCATTAGATGCAGCAGTAATAAGTATCACAGCAAACGCTGTTGCAATAATTTTTTTCATACAATTGATTTGTATGCTATGAGCCAATGATTATGCCAAAGTTTAAAATGAAAAGAGTAAAAAATACTTTTTAACAAAAAAGTGAATGAAAAATTAAATCAATTCAATCAAAGTTATTTCCGGAAGAATGCCCACTCTGCCCGGATAACCAATAAATCCATACCCCCGATTCACATATAGTTTTTGTTTGCCTTCTTCATACAAACCTGCCCATTGTTTATACATCCATTGCACCGGGCTCCATTTAAAATAAGGATTCTCCAACCCAAATTGAAAGCCATGTGTATGTCCCGCCAACATTAAATCTATATCCGGATATTTTGTTCTTACTTCTGCATCCCAATGACTTGGATCATGGCTCATTAAAATTTTGAAAGGATATTTTTCTGTTCCCGGATAAGCTTCATGCATCTTACCATATTTTGGAAATCTTCCTTTCGCTCCCCAATTCTCAATTCCCAATAAGGCAATTTGTTGATTATTTTTTTCTAAGATGACATGTTCATTCATTAATAAACGCCAACCCAATTGTGCATGTACCTGTTTTAATTTTTCTAAATTTTCTTTTTTGGCTTGATTACTTGGCCAACTCATATAATCTCCATAATCGTGATTGCCCAGAGTGCTGAATACACCCATTGGTGCTTTTAATTGATTAAACACATTTATGTATTCATTCATTTCTTCATGACGATCATTTACCAAATCACCGGTAAATAAAATCAGATCGGCATTTTCTTTTAAGATCATATCAACACCATGTTTAACAGCTTCTTTATTTTGAAAACTGCCACTATGAATATCACTGATATGAATTATGCGTAACCCTTTAAAAGAACTTGGTAAATTTTGAAAAGCCAATTGTACTTTTCTTAATTGATAATTGTATTTGTTACTGAAACCATACAACAATGTGCCGAATAATCCACCTCCAATGCCCAAACCCATCCAACTTAAAAATGTAGAACGCGGAATACCTTCACCATTATCGGCAAAATGCGCTCCTGCATTTGAAAATAATTTACTCATCATCCATAAAAAGCCCCGGCGCAGATCATCAAAGGCAAAAAATATGCTGCCTGCTAATTTGGCAAAAAATAATCCCACAAAAATGGCAAATACATAATTGCGAAATACTTTAGAACTCTGTAAAGATTGAATATATGGGAAAGACAACAACATGACTATGGCAGAAATGGAGATGAACCAATATCCTATTTGAATTATCACCCTCGCTTTTTCGCCTGCATTTTGCGACACTGTTTTTATAGCCTGAAAAACATATATATCGATCAAAAGCATCATTCCGGCTATAATCCACCAAAGACTTGAATTTCTCATTCGATAACCCTATTTGTTTTAAATGACGATTGAATTAAATATTTATTGTAAAGATTCAGATTTTAAAAGAATATAAATGACAGGATGTTGAAAACTTGCCTTTTATTACCAACAGCATTTAGGTAATATTGTTGGGAAAGATATAGGCTAAACTGTATTTTTGTCGACTTATTTAAGTTCTCTTGTATGCAATTTACATATTACGGACATTCTGCTTTTTTAATAGAGATATCGGGCAAAAAATTATTGTTCGATCCATTCATTTCCCATAATCCGCTGGCAACAGGTATTGATGTAAACAAAATAGAAGCTGATTATATTTTAATCAGTCATGGTCATGGCGATCATATCGGTGATGCTGTTTCTATTGCAAAAAGAACAGGTGCTTCTTGTATTGCCTGCGCAGAAATAGCTGGATGGTTGCAAAAACAAGGTGTTGAAAAAACATGGCCAATGAATCATGGCGGGCCCATCTCATTTGATTTTGGAACGGTTCGTGGAGTGAATGCCATTCATTCTTCTTCATTACCTGATGGCACTTATGCTGGCAACCCATTGGGTTTTGTCATTAGTACCAATCAAGGAAATTTTTATTTTGCAGGAGATACTGCGTTAACCATGGATATGCAATTAATTCCCTGGTGGGCAAGTTTGAATTTTAGTATCTTACCCATTGGCGGTAATTTTACGATGGATGTGACAGATGCCATTAAAGCCAGTGATTTTGTACAGTGCAATACAGTGATTGGTGTACATTACGATACTTTTGGTTTTATTAAAATTGATCATGCAAAAGCATTGACAGATTTTAATGCTGCAGGAAAAAAATTAGTATTGCCGAAAGTTGGAGAAACAATACTATTATAATTATAGAAATATTATTTCGGATGTACGATTTTAAATTTGAGAAATAAATTATGGCGAGAATTATTGGTGTAGCAAATCAAAAGGGTGGTGTAGGCAAAACAACCACTGCAATAAATGTTGCAGCGAGTTTTGCTGTGCTTGAATATAAAACATTATTGGTAGATGCCGATCCACAGGCAAATAGCACTACAGGTGTGGGTTTTGATCTGCATAATATTACCAGCAGCTTATACGATTGTATGGTGAATAATGTAAAAGCGGAAGATGTTATTTTAAAAAGTGAGATGCCGCATTTGGATATTATTCCATCACATATTGATTTGGTAGGCGCAGAAATTGAAATGATCAGTTATCCCAATCGTGAAAATGTGATCAAGAATATTTTAGAAACAGTGAGAGATAAATATGACTTTATTGTGATCGATTGTTCGCCTTCACTAGGATTGATTACTGTTAATTCTTTAGTAGCATCTGATAGTGTGATCGTTCCCGTTCAATGCGAATTTTTTGCATTGGAAGGTTTGGGTAAATTATTGAATACCGTAAAGATTGTTCAGAATCGCTTGAATCCTCAATTGCAAATTGAAGGAATATTAATGACCATGTATGATGGTCGTTTGCGTTTATGCAATCAGGTGGTAAGTGAAGTGCGCCGTCATTTTGATGACATTGTTTTTTCTACTATCATTCATCGCAATACCAGATTAAGCGAAGCACCAAGTGTTGGTAAGCCAGTTATATTGTACGATTCTGAAAGCAAGGGTGCAGTGAATTATCTCAACTTGGCAAAAGAGATCTTACAAAAGAACGATATGACCAAAATGACAAACGAAGAAAGAATCATTGAATAAAGTAGTATGTAATAAGTTGTATGTTTTAAGTAAAAATTATTGCATTCAACTAATCACTTATCACTTATATAACTTATAACTCAAATGACTCCCAAACAAAATAATAAAGACGCTATTGGAAAAGGTTTACGCAGCTTATTGCGCAATATTGATGAAGATCTTAAAACAACTACCGGCGAATTAAAATCAAATGTTGTTGAACAAGCTACCCATGTTTCAAGAGTAGCTATCGATTTAATTGAAATCAATCCCAAACAACCCAGAAGAGATTTTGATGAAGTGGCATTGAGTGAATTATCTGCTTCTATTAAATTACATGATATCATTCAACCACTCACTGTTTCAAAAACTGCGAATGGAAAATATCAATTGATTGCGGGTGAAAGAAGATTTCGTGCAGCAAAGATTGCCGGATTGAAAGATGTGCCTGTGTATGTTCGTCAGGCCAATGATGCAGAATTACTGGAGTTGGCATTATTGGAAAATTTACAACGCGAAGACCTTAACGCCATTGAAATTGGATTGAGTTACAAACGCATGATGGAAGAATTGAATTACACACAAGAACAAGTGGCAGAGCGCATGGGAAAAGAACGCAGTACTGTTACCAATTATATTCGCTTGTTAAAATTACCCCCCGATATTCAGTTGGCTGTGCGGCATAATAAAATAAGTATGGGGCACGCCAGAGCATTGGTGAATATTGATACCATAGATAAACAATTATTTGTTTTTAATGAGATCAAAACAAAAGAATTGAGTGTTCGTCAAACAGAAGAATTGGTCAGAAAATTATATAAAGGGGATAAAAATACTGCTGTTAAATCTTCCGTAAAAAATCAATTACCGGCCGCCTATAAAAAGATTGAAGATAATTTAGCATCTCATTTCGGAACCAAAGTACAATTGGAACATAATAAAAATGGTCATGGCAGCATTACAGTTGAATATTATTCATTGCAGGAATTGAATAAAATATTAGACTTAATGAATGTGGTGATCAGCTAATACTACATGAAGCTGAAAAAGTTTATACTATTTATTTTTTACATTATTGTTTCTGTTCATTCACAATCTCAGGATACAAAAAGAGAATTGGCCAATACTTCTTTGTTATCCACTCAACCAAAAACAATTGATACAACAAAACCAATCATTCTTCCAAAAGATAGTTTGATAAAGAAAAAATTTCATGATCCAAGAATCGCCACCAGAAGATCTTTGATCATTCCGGGTTGGGGACAAGCATACAACAGAGAGTATTGGAAAATACCTATTGTGTATGGCGCATTGGCTATTCCAACTTACACTTATTTCTTCAGTATCAAATATTATAACATCACCTCTTTTGCTTACAATGCTCTGTATCAGGCAACCTATGGTTCAAATGGGCTCCCACCAACACATACCGATTCTGCCAGTTTACAAAATATTGACCCACTTATTAAAGATGCAGTTATTGCAGGCCGATTTGATTTAGCAGGTTTGCAAAGTGCAAGAAATTATTATAAAAAAAATCAGGATTATTCTGTCTTATGGTTCATCTTGCTTTGGGGATTAAATATTGCAGATGCCACTGTTTTCGGGCATTTAAAGAATTTTGATGTGAGTAATGACCTGGCATTGCACGTAGAGCCAAAATACGATCCTGTTTTTAAATCACCTGGAATAAGTTTGGTATTCAGTCTTAAAAATTCTTCTTCAAAAATCAACTCGGCTCGTTAGTTTTACAATCTGTTTTAATAAAAAATATCAGAATGAAAATTGCATTGATTGGTTATGGAAAAATGGGCAAAGCAATCGAAGAAATTGCTTTAGAAAAAGGACATGAAATTGTTTTGAAGATTGACATCAAGAATGCAAATGAATTTACCAAAGAAAATATTTTAAAAGCAGATGCTGCTATTGAATTTACCGGACCGCATAGCGCTTTTGATAATGTGATAAAATGTTTAGAGTTTGGCGTACCTATTGTTTGTGGCTCAACAGGTTGGTTGGAAAAATTTGATGAAGTGAAACATTTTTGCAACAAACAAAATGGAACATTTATTTATTCCAGCAATTATAGTATTGGCGTGAATTTATTTTTTGAATTGAACACCTATCTTGCCAAGCTGATGAATAATCATATCGAATACAATGTAATGCTGGAAGAAATTCATCATACACAAAAAAAAGATGCACCAAGCGGAACGGCTATAACACTTGCTGAGCAAGTATTACAGCATATTGCCTCAAAAAAGAAATGGGTTAATCATATTAGTGATAATGCAGAAGAATTGGAAATTATTTCTGAAAGAATTGATCCTGCTCCGGGCACTCACAAAATAAAATATCAATCACCTATTGATGATATTGAAATCATTCATACTGCACATAACAGAAAAGGTTTTGCAGGCGGTGCAGTTTTAGCAACAGAGTTTGCTGCAACGCACAAAGGAATATTTACAATGAAAGATGTTTTGGGATTATAATTTGATAGATAATCCTGCTTTGAGTAATAACGCATTTAAACTTGAGCCGTTATTAGTCCAACCAGTATAAGCAGCTCCAACTTCAAATAAACCAAGCATTTTAAATCCGGCACCGGCTTCATACAAAAAATTAGAACTAGATGAAGAAGAACCGTAAGTTTGATTGGCTACCCCAACTGCACCATTTAAAAATAAACCTAATAGTAAATATCGTCTTAATCCAATTTTTACAGGAACTACTTTATAATTAGGAAAATAAACTCCCCCGCTGTTTGAAGCGTTATAATTAATATACCCTGTACTTGCATACAGTACTGTTTTACCAAATCCAACACCACCGCCAACTTCAAAGCCGGTACCATTATTATAACTATTGGCAAAATTTCCTTGGGGACTGGCATATGTAAAATTTCCAAACAACAATGCTTTGGGTAACTGTGCAAATGTTTTCGAAGGAACATAAGCCACTATTACTGCAATCAATAAAATTTGAATTAACTTTCGCATAAGAATGATTTGTTTAGTAAAGGAAAGATTTTTTAGTTTTATATAACTAATTTTTTCAACCTGTAACACTTAAAAAAATGTTATCAAAAAAAACACAATATGCATTAAAAGCCTTGATGTATATGACTGAAAAAAATGCAGAAGGTCCGGTTTTGATTGCAGAAATATCCAGAAAGAAAAAAATACCATTGAAATTTTTAGAGAATATATTGCTTGAACTTAAAAAAGCAGGCATATTGGCCAGCAAAAAAGGAAAAGGCGGGGGCTATTTTTTTAATTTACCCCCCGATAAGATACCATTAGCAAAAGTTATGCGTTTAATAGATGGGCCTATTGCCTTATTGCCTTGTGTGAGTTTGAATTTTTATGAGAAATGTAAGAATTGTGAAGAAAAGAAATGCGGATTAAATAAAGTAATGATTGAAGTTAGAGATGCCACTTTAGCTGTTTTGGAAAATAAAACAGTTGCAGATATTTCGCACTTTTAGAGAACCTAAAACCAAGTATATGAAAAAATAATCCTTGCAGTATTATTATTCCCACTATTGGCGCAAGCGCAATTAGGCGGAAAAGATATCATCAAAACCAATTTAAGCGGTTACGTTATTAACAACTATTATTTCACTTACGAAAGAAACATCGTTAAACATTTATCCGCATCTATCAGTTATCGAACTATGCCAAAAGGTAATCTTCCTTTTCTAAGCACGGTAGAAAGCATGTTTACTAATACCAATTTTGATTTTACTCAGTTTAAAATTGGCAATACTGCCATCACTCCTGAAATAAGAATCTATTCTCATAAAAATATGCGTGGATTTTATATTGCAGCGTATGCAAGATTTGCCACTTTCGATTTTACTGCACCGCTTAATTATACTTATACCAATGGTGCTATTTCGCAAAGTGCTACTGCATTATTTGATGGAAAGATCAGCTCAACCAGCGGCGGTTTAATGATTGGTACACAACATAATATTTTCAAAAAATTTGTGATAGATATTTGGATCATTGGCGGTCATTACGGGACTTCTAATGGTACTTTAGTGGCAACTATCAATCACAACATGAGTGCTCAGGAACAACAAGGATTACAAAATCAAATCAATAGTATCAAAGCAGATCCATTTACAGTTACCGGAAAAGTTACTTCTCCAACATCTGCAAATCTTGTTTCTAACGGACCTTGGGCTGGCATTAGAGGATTGGGAATTAACTTAGGATTCAGATTTTAAAAGCAAAAAAATATTTATAAAAAAGCTCATTCAAATTGAATGCGCTTTTTTTATAATTTAAGATTCAGCAACATATCTTCTGTCATTTTATCCAAATCATACTCAGGTTTCCAGTTCCAATCTTTTTGTGCAACAGTATCATCAATACTTTGAGGCCAACTGTTGGCAATGTTTTGTCGGTAATCAGATTTGAATGAAATTTTAAATGCCGGAATATGTTGTTTAATAGATTCTGCAATTTCTTTCGGAGAAAAACTCATTGATGAGATGTTATAAGATGTTCTTACAGAAATCTTTTCTGCGGGTGCTTCCATTAATTCAATGGTTGCTTTAATAGCATCGGGCATATACATCATTGGCAGATAAGTATCTTCACTTAAAAAACATTCATACTTTTTTTCTTCCAATGCTTGCTGATAAATTTCAATAGCATAATCTGTTGTGCCACCACCCGGAGCTGATTTGTAACTGATCAATCCCGGATAACGCAAACTTCTTACATCAACATTAAACCGTTGATGAAAATAATTACACCAAAATTCTCCTGCATATTTACTGATGCCATAAACTGTAATGGGTTCTATGATTGTTTGTTGGGGACAATTTATTTTAGGCGAAGTTGGTCCGAATACCGCAATGGATGATGGCCAATATACTTTATGTAATTTTTCTTCTCGGGCAATATCTAATACATTTAATAAGCCTTGCATGTTTAAATTCCAGGCTAAGTTGGGATTCTTCTCTCCTGTTGCACTTAAGATTGCTGCTAACAAATATATCTGTGTTACATTTTGTCGAATGACTTGCACATGCAACATTTCTTTGTTCATTACATCTAAACTAACATACGGTCCAGTGCCTTCTAATAAGGGGTTTTGTTCTCTTAAATCAGATGCAATTACATTGGCATTGCCATATATTTTACGCAATGCAATTGTTAATTCCACGCCTATTTGCCCGCTCGCACCGATCACTAAAATTTTTTCTTTTACCATATTCACGAATTAAACGAATTTCACTAATTACACAAATTGAAGCATTCCTGTAATTCAATAAAATTTGTGTTATAAAAATAACTAACAATTGTTAGCACAAAGAAAACAAAAAGGATTGTAAGTTCGCATTACAATTTATTAACGACATTTTTATGATACCATCTTATTTAAAAGAATTAGTCAAACATCAATCATACAATCCTGATAACTTTTTTTTAATCGCTGGTCCATGTGTAGTGGAAAGTGAAGCGTTGGTAATGGAAATTGCAGATAAAGTGTATGCCATTTGTAAAAGATTAGAGATCCCCTATATTTTTAAAGCCAGTTATAGAAAGGCGAATAGAACAAGTGCCAATTCATTTACCGGATTAGGCGATAACATAGGATTGGATTTGATAAAAAAAGTGGGTGACACTTTTCATTTGCCTACAACATCTGATGTGCATGCACATGATGAATGTGCTGAAGCAGCCAGCTTTGTAGATATTTTACAGATACCGGCATTTTTATGCAGACAAACAGATTTATTAATTGCTGCTGCACAAACAAATAAAGTGGTGAATGTAAAGAAGGGACAATTTATTAGTGGCGAAGCCATGAAATTTGCTGTTGATAAAATTAGAAAAGCAGGTAATGAAAAAATAATGTTGACGGAAAGAGGAACTACATTTGGTTATCAGGATTTAGTAGTTGATTACAGAAATATTCCCATTATGCAAATGCATAAAGTTCCGGTGGTGATGGATTGTACACATGCATTACAACAACCCAATCAAACAAGTGGTGTAACAGGTGGTAACCCGCAAATGATTGAAACCATTGCAAAAGCTGCGATTGCAACCGGTGCAGATGGGTTATTTATTGAAACGCATCCTAATCCGGCTGTGGCTTTGAGCGATGGAGCGAATATGCTGAAATTAGATTTATTAGAAAATTTGTTGGAGAAATTAGTGAAGTTGAGAAAAGTTATTGCAAATGAAGGAAAAGAATAAAATCTTTGCACCACTAAATAGAGTTAAATATATTAGTTTAATTGGTGCTATTTTTTGTTGCACATTAATGTATTTCGCAATGGACAAATTTTGGAAATTTTTACTAATGTCTGCAATTTGGTTAATGATTTTTTATTTTATGTACATCAGTTACAAAAATCATTACTATAAATATTTAAAAAAATAATCACCAATTCCTCAACGGATTTCTTTTGGCGGCAAGAATATAATTTTTAATATTCATCCAAAATGCCAATATCATATAAACGAGAATTGGCGAACCTGCGGTTAAGAAGGAAATATAAATAAACCACATTCTTATCTTGGAAGTTGCAATGCCCAATCTTTCGCCAACAGCGGTGCATACCCCAAATGCTTGTGTTTCTAAAATGGCACGAATTTTTTGCATAACTCTCTTATTTGTTGCGGGGGCAACCGCAAATTAGAAAAAATCAGTCAATATTTCATAAAACACATTTCACAGGGTTTTTGTTTTAACGTAATTTCGCATCACTTAAAAAATACAGTTATGGCTTTTGACATTGAAATGATTAAAAAAGTGTATGCGGAAATGCCCGCTAAAGTAGATGCAGCCCGCAAAGCACTTGGTCGTCCGTTAACATTAGCAGAGAAAATTCTATTCGCTCATTTACACAGCGATCAGAAATTAGACAATTTTGGTCGTGGTAAAAGTTATGTAGATTTTGCTCCGGATCGTGTTGCCATGCAAGATGCAACAGCACAAATGGCATTATTGCAATTTATGCAAGCCGGCAGACCAAAAGTGGCTGTGCCATCAACAGTTCATTGCGATCATTTAATCACTGCAAAAGTTGAAGCCAAACAAGATTTACAAGTTGCTACAACAGAAAGTAAAGAAGTATATGATTTCTTAGCTTCTGTTTCTAATAAATACGGTATTGGTTTTTGGAAACCGGGCGCAGGAATAATTCATCAGGTAGTATTAGAAAATTATGCATTTCCCGGTGGAATGATGATTGGTACAGATTCTCATACCGTAAATGCAGGTGGTTTAGGTATGGTGGCCATTGGTGTGGGTGGTGCTGATGCTTGCGATGTAATGGCAGGATTAGCATGGGAATTGAAATGGCCTAAATTAATCGGTGTTAAATTAACCGGAAAATTAAGTGGCTGGACTGCACCAAAAGATGTAATCTTAAAAGTAGCAGGCATTTTAACAGTGAAAGGCGGAACAGGTGCCATTGTAGAATATTTTGGTGAAGGTGCAACATCTATGAGTTGTACCGGTAAAGGAACCATTTGTAATATGGGTGCTGAAATTGGCGCAACCACTTCAACATTTGGTTATGATGAAAGCATGAGCAGATATTTATCAGCCACCGGACGTGCTGATGTTGCTGCAGCTGCAGATACTGTAAAACAATATTTGAATGCTGATCCCGAAGTATATGCTGATCCAAAAAAATATTTTGATGAAGTCATTGAAATTAATTTGAGTGAATTAGAACCACATTTAAACGGACCATTTACCCCTGATTTAGCAACACCTATTTCTAAAATGAAAGAAGCTGCTGCTGCCAATGGATGGCCAACAAAAGTAGAAGTTGGTTTAATTGGTTCATGTACCAATTCATCTTATGAAGATATTTCACGTGCTGTAAGTTTAGCCAAACAGGTTAGTGAAAAAGGATTGAAAACAAAAGCAGAGTTTACCATCACTCCCGGAAGTGAACAAGTTCGTTTTACCATTGAACGCGATGGCTTCTTAGATACATTTGATAAAATTGGCGCAAAAGTTTTTGCCAATGCATGCGGACCTTGTATTGGAATGTGGGACAGAGTTGGCGCAGAGAGAAAAGAAAAAAATACCATCGTTCATTCATTCAATAGAAATTTTGCAAAACGTGCTGATGGTAATCCCAATACTTATGCATTTGTTGCAAGTCCGGAATTAGTAACAGCATTAGCGATTGCGGGTGATTTAACTTTTAATCCTTTAACTGATACATTAATAAATGATAAAGGCGAACAAGTAAAATTGGATGCACCAACAGGTTTTGAATTACCCATTAAAGGTTTTGCAGTAGATGATCCGGGTTATCAAGCACCTGCTGCTGATGGAAGTGGCGTTAATGTAGTGGTAGATCCTGCATCAAAACGTTTGCAATTATTAGATCCTTTTACAGCTTGGGAAGGAACGGATCTAAAAGGATTGAAATTATTGATCAAAGCAAAAGGAAAATGTACAACCGATCATATTTCAATGGCAGGACCATGGTTAAAGTTCCGTGGGCATTTAGATAATATTTCTAACAACATGTTGATTGGTGCAGTTAATTTCTTTAATGATAAGACAGATAATATCAAAAATCAATTAACGGGAGAATATGGTACAGTCCCGAATACACAACGTTCTTATAAAGCTGCACATGTTGGAACAATCGTAGTAGGTGATGAAAATTATGGTGAAGGAAGTTCTCGTGAACATGCCGCAATGGAACCAAGACATTTAGGTGTTAGAGTTGTTTTGACTAAATCATTTGCACGTATTCATGAAACTAATTTAAAGAAACAAGGAATGTTGGCATTGACTTTTAATGATAAGAGTGATTATGATAAAATTTTAGAAGATGATACCATTGATGTTATTGGTTTAACCAGCTTCACTCCTAATAAACCATTAACATTGGTATTGCATCATTCAAATGGAAGTACTGACGAGATTATTGCCAATCATACTTACAATCAACAGCAGATCGAATGGTTTAAAGCCGGCGCTGCTTTGAATATTATTCGTAAGCAAGTAGCGGGAAGATAATATTCCGTCATTCTAAACTTGTTTTAGAACCTACATAAAATACAATCCCGCCCACAGGCGGGATTTTTTGTTTTATACTAATTTATAGTTCGCTTTTTGATAAAAAAACTTCCCTTTCTCATCAACAATAAATATATTGCTCTATAAACTGTTTCTATGGCATTAAGCAGATTTTGGTTAGCCATCATTTTAGTTTCTGTTACCTATATTTTAGCGCTGTTATTCAGTGGCAATAGTTATTCTATTGATTATGCAGTGAACGGAAAAAAAGATGAACCCATAATTAAAAAAGAATTGTACCTCAATACTGTTTCGCCATTTCTAAGAGACACATTATTAAAAGCGAAAGATCATCGCTATGCAACAAGTAATGACACTTTATATATTTTAGACAATAACATCATCAGATTAGCAGTTGGAAAACAAGCTACAGATGGTATCCTGCCTACATGTAAGAATACCATTTTTGATCTCTTACTTCCTTTGATTGCTTATTTATCGTTCTTCTGCGGCATTTTACAATTATTGATCGATTCGGGTGCATCAGAAAAATTGGCAAAACTTTTAAGTCCGGTTTTTATAAAAGTATTTCCCGAAATACCGGCCAATCATCCGGCCATACCTTATATGATGTTGAATTTTGCCGCCAACTTTTTAGGATTGGATTCTGCCGCTACTCCTTTCGGTTTAAAAGCCATGGAGAGTTTGCAAGAATTAAATCATGAAAAAGATAAAGCTAGCAATAGTCAGATCATGTTCATGTGTTTACATGCTGCGGGTTTAACTTTAATTCCAACATCCATCATTGGTTACAGAGCTGCACAAAATGCACAAAACCCTGCAGATGTAATGCTGCCTTGTATCATCACTTCTTTTGTTGGAACAGTTGCTGCATTAGTAATTGTGGGTATCCGACAAAAAATTAATTTGAAAAGTTTTTCATTAGTAGCATCTATCGGAATCATCATCGGTATCATCAGTGGTTTATTATTTTATATTACCAGATTAGATCTGATTGAAAAAAATCATTTCACCAATAATATTTCCAATGCACTTTTATTGATTATTATTTTCGCTATTCTAATTTACAGCTTCACCAAAGAGAAAAAATTTGAAGCAAATGGCAAGAATGTTTTTTCTTCTTTTGTAGAGGGCGCTTATGGCGGATTAAAAACCGGAC
>CAIRTF010000082.1 GCA_903881425.1 uncultured Chitinophagaceae bacterium
GCTTCATATGTTTTTCTGTTTTTATCAAACCACTCTTTAGTGTTATTCTTTTTTAAATCCTTTAAAAATTTAATGGTAGAAGCCTGTAACATAAATTTTAAATTTATACTTCAATTAAATTAGTTGATGCTATGATATCTTTCAAAGCATTAAATAAAATGTCTACATCTTTTTGCGAATTAAATGCCTGTATAGAATATCGCAAATAAATTTTTTCATCTTGCCTCATTACAGGTATTTCAATTTTATACTTGTCATATAATAATGCTTTTAATTTTTCAGGCTCTTTTGTTTTAATAAGTGTGCTATACATCTGTACTAAAAATATATCATCAATGGGGCAAATACTTTTTGTGTTTAGCAACCTGCACATTTCAGTTGCATTGTTTTGTACAATGGCCCTACATTCTGTTGCAACATTTTCCCAATTATTTTTTTGAAGAAAATTAATAGCTGTCGGGATAGTTAAAAATGCAGAAAAATCTCTTGTACCCTGCATTTGATGATAATCTAAAAATTGCGATGACGATGGAAACAATGCCTGATATCCCCAGCTGATAACTAATGGATCAAATAAATGCTGCCACTCTTTTTTTATATATAAGAATGCGCTGCCTTTTGGTGTAAGCATCCATTTATGACAGGCACCTGTATAAATATCGGCATTCAATATTTTTAAATTGAGTGCAACCTGACCAGGTGCATGAGCGCCATCAACAAAAGTGAGTACACCTAACTGTTTTGCTTTGATGCAGATTTCTTCAACGGGTAATCTTAAGGATGTGGTACTTGAAATATGACTTATAAAAATCAGTTTTGTTTTTGCAGATAGTCCTTTAAAAAATTGTTCAACGAATTCTTCTTTAGTAGTTAAAGGGTAATTTATTTTTTGACGAACATATTTGGCTCCAACCTTTTTGCAATAATAATTCCATGTTCTGTCGCAGGCACCATATTCAATATCTGTTGTAAGAATTTCATCGCCTTCCTTTAGTTGAAAGCTTTTGGCAACGATATTCACTGCATAGGATGGATTGGTAACATATACAATATCATCCGCATTACAATTAATGTATTTACTCAATACTGCACGAGATTGTTTTAAATACTCCAAACCCTTTACAGTTATAAATTGTACGGGTTCCTGTTCTAACTCTAATTGAAATTGCTGATATTTTTCAAATACAGGTTTTACACAAGCACCAAATGATCCGGCATTTAAAAAAGTAATATTTGGATTAAGTAAAAACTGAGAGGAGAGGTTGTTGTTCATAATATTTTATTGAACCAATTTCAAAAATTCATCTTCGGTAATGATTTTTATGGTATTTATTTTTTTTGCTTTTTCCAATTTACTTCCTGCATCTTCGCCAACTACTAAGTAATTTAATTTTGCACTTACACCACTTGCAATTTTTCCACCATGTTGTTCTGCTAGTGTTTCTGCTTCGCTGCGTTTTAATTTAGCAAGTGTTCCTGTAAACAAAAATGTTTGTCCTGCTAACCCGCCTGCAGCAATAGTTTCACGCTTTTCGTTATTGAATTGTAATCCTGCTTCTTGTAATTGATGCAGCATGGCAATATTTTCTTTATTATGAAAAAACTGATACACACTTTTTGCCACTTTTATACCCACATCTTCTAATTCTTGCAACTCTTCTTCTGATTTATTTTCCAAATCAAATAAACTTTCAACCGCATTCGCTAAAGTTTTAGCAGTTGTTTCTCCAACAAAACGAATACCCAATGCGTAAATCAATCTATTGAGCGGTTGTTGTTTTGATGCTTCAATGGCAGCGTGTAAATTATCAATTGATTTTTTTCCGAAACCTTCTAATTGACTGATTGTATCGAAATCTAAATGATAAATACCCGGAACATCTTTTATCAATTTCAATTCATAAAATTTTCGAACATTGGCTTCACCAAAACTTTTAATATCCATTGCATCTTTACTTACAAAATGAATGATGCGTTCTACCACTTGTGCTTCACATTCAATATTAATGCAACGCCAAACTGCTTCTGTTTCTTCTTTAAATAATTTACTGCCACAAACAGGGCAATGTGTTGGAAACTGAATCTCTGCTTCGGTTCCATCGCGTAGTTCGGATAATGATTTTACAATTTGAGGAATCACATCACCGGCACGCTCAATTAAAACACTGTCACCAATTTTCAGATCTTTTTCTTTAATATATTCTTCATTGTGAACAGAAATGCTTGACACAGTAACGCCGCCAATATAAACAGGATCGAGTTTTGCAACAGGTGTTACAGCACCGGTTCTTCCTACTTGAAATTCAATAGATCTTAATTTTGTTGTGGCTTGTCTTGCTTTAAACTTAAAAGCAATCGCCCATCTGGGATGATGTGTAGTCATACCCATCTCATCTTGTAAAGCAAGGTCATTTACTTTCACTACCATGCCATCAATTTCGTAAGGTAATGTATCACGCATATCTTCAAAATCATGAACATGTTTTATTACTTCATCAATACCTCTTACAACTTGCTTTTCTTTTTGAGGAGAACGAAATCCGCATTCCCAAAGCATTTGCAGCATACCCGAATGAGTAGCTAATAGATTAACAGATGATGGATGACTGATGATGGGTTTTTTATTTTTGCTGTCATATGCCATCTTAATCCTGTCATCTTTTGTGTAATAACTGACATGATATAAAAATGCTTCCAAATTTCTTCTGGAAACTTCCTTGGGGTCTTTCATGCGTAAACTTCCGCTTGCTGCATTGCGTGGATTAGCCAAAGCTGATTGTCCTTGTTCAACCAACCAATCATTATATTTTTCAAAAGACTTTTTACTCATGATTACTTCACCACGAATTTCAATTTGTTGAATGCCATATCCTGAAAATGGAGCAGACAATGGAATAGAACGAATCTGTTTAATGTTATTGGTGATGTCTTCACCTTCTACACCATCGCCTCTTGTGGCAGCACGAACCAATAGATCATTTTCATAAATTAATGAAATACTCGCACCATCAAATTTTGGTTCAATACAGTATTCTATATTTTCTAATTTGGTTAATTCTCTTGCTTTTCTATCCCAATCAATCAAATCACCTGCATTATAACTATTCTCCAAACTCAACATCGGTACTAAATGTTGCACCGTTTGAAAACCCTCATTCAAACTGCTTCCTACGCGTTGTGTAGGAGAATCTTTGGTAATCAGTTTTGGATTTTCTTTTTCAGTTTTTTCTAATAATTTATATAATTGATCGTATTCGTAATCACTTAATAAAGGATCATTCAATATATAATAGCGGTATTCATGAAAGCGTAACACTTTTCTCAAGTCATCAATATTGTGAATGATTTTTTTTTCATCATTGATGTGTTCAAGAAAGTATTTTGATTGTTGTTGTAAATGTTTTGTGTTGGAAGAATTGTACATAAATGCAAATGTGCTATAAAAGTAATGAGGTTTATTTTTAAAACTATTTTTTGATGATTACGAAAGCTTTTTTTAAAAGTTCTTATCTTGACCCCGAATTTAGTTGAGCAAACTCAACATACCCTTAATACATTTGCTGCCAGATGAAAAGAGAGCCAGACATTCATAGAAATGCTGTTGGATTAATAAAAGATGTTGTAAAATTAGTGGGTACTTATCCTCGAGTTCCCATTACTGTTGACTGCGTAATATTCGGCTTTGATGAAAATCAATTAAAGGTCTTATTGATTAGGAGTGACTTGGCGGTGTATGAAGACAAATGGTCTTTATTGGGAGATTTTGCCGAAGATAATGAAGAGTTGGATGATGCAGCATATAGAATATTAAAACACCGAACAGGAATGGATGATGTGTATTTGGATCAAGTGAGAACATTTAGTAGACCCAATCGTCACCCCGGAGGAAGAGTAATTACTGTTGCCTATTGTTCTTTATTAAATATTCAGCATCATGAATTAAAGATAACCGAGAACGAATTACATTGGCACAGTTATCAATCCATCAAAGAAATGGCTTTTGATCACAAAGAAATCATTGATACTTGTTATAAATGGTTACAAAAAAGAATTCAGGAGCATCCCCTTGGATTTAATTTATTGCCCGATAAGTTTTCCTTACGTGAGTTACAAAATTTATACGAAGCTATTTTGGGCATTACCCTGGATAGAAGAAATTTCAGAAAAAAATTCGCTTCAATGGATTTGTTGATAGATACCGGTGAAATGGAACAAGATGTGCCGCACAGACCCGGAAAGTTATACAAGTTCAATTTTGAAAAATACGAAGGAAGCAAAAGAAAATGGATTGGCATTGATTTTTGATTCCAACATTCGCCAACTATAGTCTTACGACGTACCCTCCAAAAGGAAATTTTGCTTATTTGAATAATTTTTTTAGAACTTGTCTTTATAATACGAAAGTTTTAAAATTATTATTAAATCGTATATCCATTGCTTTGGAAAGCAAAAGAAAAGAAATTTTTCCCCTGCAAACATTTTCGCAAACGTTTGCGCTCTGGTTTGAGAATTGTCTTTATTTATAAATGCATCTTTCCATATAATTTTATTGTCACAAAAAAATAAGATTTAACGAATCTTTGTTTTTTCAAAAATTTGTGTAATTTCGACACATTAACACTAAATGCTTGCTTATGAACCTAAAGACGCTTGCCAAAGGTATACTATGTCTATGCCTGGCTTTCTCCTCAACATTTGTTTTAGCACAAACCAAAACTATTACAGGTAAGGTAACCGATGCCAAAGATGGCTCTGGTGTATCTAATGTTTCTGTATTAGCAACAGGTGCTGCTAAAGCCGGAACGCAAACCGGTGCTGACGGTAGTTTTAAAATAACTGTGCCATCAGGAACTACTAAGTTAGTTTTTACTTCTGTAGGATTTGAAAAAGTAGAAGTAAACATTGGAGCTCAAACTAATATTAATGTTTCGCTGAAATCTACCAGCGAACAATTGAATGAAGTTGTAGTTATCGGTTACGGAACTGCTCGTAAAAGAGATTTAACCGGTTCAGTTGCTTCAGTTCAAGCGAAAGATTTTAACAAAGGTGTTGTAACAAACCCCGACCAATTGTTGGAAGGTAAAGTTGCTGGTTTACAAGTAATTAATAGTAGTGGTCAGCCAGGTGCTGCCACCGTCGTAAAAATCAGAGGTAATAACTCTATCCGTTCTGGTAACACACCATTATATGTAATTGATGGTATTCCTTTAGATGGAAGATCTCCAAGACCGGGTTTATATAATAACTCAGGTGTAGGTACTTCACCTGATGTTAACCCATTATTGTTTATCAATCCGGCCGATATTGCTTCAGTAGATGTATTGAAAGATGCTTCTGCTTCAGCTATCTACGGTTCAAGAGGTGCAAATGGTGTTATCTTAATCACTACTAAAAAAGGACAAGCCGGCGCAACTAAAGTTGATGTTGGTGCTTCTTACGGTATCAGCGGTGTGATGAGAAAAATAAAAGTATTGGATGCAGCAGGTTACAGAGCTGCTTTAAAAACATATAGTGCTTCTAATGCTGATTCTGGCGCAAATGTTGATCCATTTGCATCAATTATCAATAATAATGCTCCTACACAAAACTATACAGTTGCTTTTAGCGGCGGTAATGAAAACGGCAAATATCGTGGTTCATTATTAGCATCTGATCAACAAGGTATTATCAGAAAAAGTGGTTTAACTAAATATGTTGCCAATTTTAATGGTCAATACAAATTCTTAGACAAAAAATTAAGCTTCGATTTTAATATTACTGCAGCTAATGTTAATGAAAAAATTGCACCGGTATCGCAAGATGCGGGTAGCCAGGGTAATATCATTTCATTAGGATTGATTTGGAATCCGACATTAATAATGAGAAGAAGTAATGGTTTGTATAACCAATCAAATCCAAGTGGTCAGGTTAATCCTTTGGCTTTATCTGATGCTTACAATGATGGTGCAAATGTTACTACTTTATTGGGTAACTTCTCTGCAGGGTATAAGATACTTCCAAACTTGGAATATAAAATGTTATATGGTGTTAACTATGGTACAGGTACAAGAAAACAAGAATTACAAGGTTGGATTGCTGCTACCGGCGGTAATGCGGATGGAGCTGGTTTAGCAAACGTAAGTAATACTCAATTGTTATCTCAAACCATTACCCATACTTTAAACTACACCACTAAAATTACCAATGATTTATCATTGAATGCTTTGGCCGGTTTTGAGTATTGGACAACTACATGGCAAGGAAACCAACAATATGTTTATGGATTTGACTTGAATCTACAACAAGCTTCTGTGTTACCTAATTATCATTATTATGATAACATGTCTGATGGTGCTCAAGGTAATTTAAGAGCTTCTTCTTTTAAAGACCCTACTGTTGAATTGCAGAGCTATTTTGGAAGAGCTGTATTCAATTATCAAGATAAATATTTATTAACTGCAACCATTCGTGCAGATGGCTCAAGTAAGTTTGGTGCTAATAATAAATATGGTTACTTCCCATCAATTGCCGGTGCTTGGAACGTAATGAACGAGAACTTCATGAAAGGAAATAAAGTATTTAATTCATTGAAAGTTCGTGCAGGATACGGTCAAACAGGTAACCAAGAATTCAATCCGGTTGATGCGGCACTTTCTGTAGGTTATTATGGATCAAATGGTTCATTAAACACTTCACATTTTGCGAATCCGGATTTGAAATGGGAAACTGTTGAATCTACCGACTTTGGTATTGACTTCAGTATCCTAAATAATAAAATATTCGGTTTCATCGACTACTTCAGTAAAAAAACAACCAATCCATTATTAGACTTTACAATTTCTCAACCTACAGCAGGTTCGGGAACATTATATAAAAACATGGATGGTATTCAAGCTCAAAAAGCTTGGGTTACTAACAAAGGGGTTGAAATTTCAATTGGTGCTGTGTTAATGGAGAAAAAAGATTTCTCTTGGAATGCATCAGTAAATGCAACTTTTGTAAAGAACCTTTTCATTTCTCCTGCTTTGGCTAATGTACCGTTTGTTAAAAACACAGGTGCTTTAAACGGACAAGGTTCTTCCGGTGCTTATTCAGAAGCAATTGCTAATAACCAACCAATCGATGTATTCTATTTACCAACATTCAATGGATTTGATAAAAATGGTATTGGTCAATATAGTCCGGCATCATTTGTTGCAGATCCAAATCCTAAAATGTTCTTAGGGTTCTCTACAGATTTGAATTACAAGAAATGGACTTTGGTATTGAATGCTCATGGTTCATTTGGAAACAAGATCTACAACAACACAGCAATGAGTGTATTGAACATCAGTAATATCATTGGTGGTAGAAATATTGCAGCGAATCTTGTTGGTAATGGAGAAAGCACAGCAAACGCTATTACACCTTCTACTCGTTTCTTAGAAAGCGGTGACTATATTAAGTTAGGTAATGCATCACTTTCATATAGAGTTGGAAATTTAGGTAAGTCTATCAAGAGTATGAATGTATTCTTAACAGGAACAAACCTATTTGTAATATCTAGCTATACTGGTTTTGATCCGGAAGTGAATGTAAATAAATCCTTAGGTGGTATTCCTTCTTTGGGAGTTGATTATATCGGATTCCCATCTGCAAGATCATTCACTGTAGGCGTTAACTTTTCACTATAATATCTAAACCAGATTTTGATTCATTGCTAATGAAAAAATATATAAATATGAAACTAAAAACCAACATAGTAATTTGTCTGACTGCTTTAGGTATAGCGTCTTGTACCAAGTTGGACCAAAAATTACAAAGCAGTATCCTAATCGATCCTAATTCAAATACCAGCACTGCATCTGCTTTATTGACCGGTGCTTATAATGATGTATTGGGTTATATGGGTCAAGATGGATTGTTTTCTTTGGAGGAAAACACTTCTGATGAGTCCTTAGTATCAACACGTGGTGGTGACTGGGATGATAATGGTGTTTGGCGTGTGTTACATTCTCATAACTGGACTCCAACACATGGTCAAGTTACGAATGTATTTAACGCATTAGGACAAATGGAAAGTGATGCGATCACTACCCAAGCATTCAACCCAACTGCTACACAAGCTGATGAGGCTTTGTTCCTGCAATCTCTTGCACAGTTCTATTTCTTAGACTTGTATGGTCAAGTTCCTTACAGAGCTGTAACAGATTATAACTCAATTAAACCAGCACCTGTTTATGGTCCTGCTGCTGCAGTTACTGCGTTAACTACACAATTAAACGGTATTATCAGCCGTAATAATTTAGCTGCAACTGGCCCTTACAGAGCCAGCACTGATGCTGCAAGATTTTTGTTAATGAAAGTGTTACTAAACAAAGGAGCTTTTATTAGCAGATCTTCACCAACTTTCGATCCT
Organism: uncultured Chitinophagaceae bacterium; assembly: GCA_903881425.1. Lineage (GTDB taxonomy): Bacteria > Bacteroidota > Bacteroidia > Chitinophagales > Chitinophagaceae > CAILAF01. Next base: position 8,378 of record CAIRTF010000082.1, read on the forward strand.
GCTGATATGGCTACTGTAATTACATTGGGTAATGCTATTATCAATAGCGGGAAATATTCTTTTACACCGAATTATTTCGACATGTTCAGTCCTAAGAACGCTACTTTATCAAAAGAAGCTATATGGGCATGGCCTAATACAGCAGGTGCTTCTCAAACAAATGTTGCCGGTATTAATTTCAACTCATACGGCATTAACAACACTTGGATGAAAACATTGCACTATAACTCATTTGATAAACAAAATGCTTATGGTGGTGCCGGTTGGAATGGGTTTAGCACAGTAGCTGATTTTTATAATCAATTCGAAGGTCATGGTGATGCAAGTGCTACTACAAAAATTGATACAACAAAAGATAAAAGATTGGGTGGTAAATATTATGCAGGTGTAACTGACCAATCAGGTTTAAGACCGGGTTTATTGGCTGGCCAACAATACAATGAAAATAATGTTGCCGAAGTTGATCGTCATGGTAATGCATTAACATTCACTCCAACAGTTAGTTTGGTTGAAACAAATCCTAATACATTAGAAATCACTGGTATTCGTATCGTTAAATATGCGCCTGATTACAATGCTTACAGTGGTGGTAACCAAGGTAACCAATTTCAATTCTTCCGTTATTCAGATGTTGTTTTAATGGTTGCTGAAGCAATGATGAGAACTAACCAAACTGCCAGTGCATTAACCTTAATCAATGGATTAAGAGCTGCTCGTGGTGCTTCTACATTAGCTTCTATTTCTTTAGTAAATACAGCTAACGTTAATGATCCTAATACTTTATTAGCTGAAAGATCTCGTGAGTTGTATTGGGAAGCTTGGAGAAGACAAGATTTGATTCGTTTCGGTGTGTTCAATGTTCTATGGGCATTGAAAACAGCAGACGATCCAAAATACTTATTGTTCCCAATTCCTCCGGCTCAATTAATTGCTAATCCTAATCTAACTCAAAATCCTGGTTACTAATTAGCAAATAAAATATAATTTCATTCTACTAAAAGGTCATTTTATATGACCTTTTAGTTTTTTAGTAATATCCTAAGTAGTAATTTGCTAAACTATGAAGCGCTTTATTTGTGTTCAGATGAAAAATTATTTTTTATTCTTTTTATTACTCGCCCTTGCTTCCTGTAAAACAAAAACAACAGAGAAAACCATCTTAGAATTAAAAGATAGCACCGGTATTGATTTTATTAATAATGTAGTAGATGAAAGAAAGGATAACAGTTTTCTGTTTCGTAATTTTTACAATGGCGGAGGTGTTGCTATAGGTGATTTAAATAATGATGGCTTAGCAGATGTTTTTTTAACGTCTAATATGGGCGATAATAAGTTGTATTTGAATAAAGGCAATTTTAAATTTGAGGATATTACAGCTAAATCAAAAATCACTCAAGATAGTTTATGGTGCACCGGTGTTGTGTTTGTTGATATTAATAACGATGGTTGGTTAGATATTTATGTATGCAGTTCAGGGCATATGTCAACAGGAAAAAGAAAAAATAAATTATACATTAATAATCACGATCTAACTTTTACAGAATCAGCTGCGCAATATGGTTTAGATATTTCTGCTTACACCACACAAGTTTCTTTTTTTGATTATGATGGTGATGGTGATCTGGATTGTTTTATGATTAATAACAGCCCTATCCCGGTTAATCAATTAGAATATTCTAATAGAAGAGATTTGCCTGAAAAAGATTGGCCGGTTGGTAGTTTTTTAAAAGGCGGCGGAGATCATTTATACAGAAATGATAACGGGCATTTTAGTGAAGTGACTAAACAAGCAGGTATTCATGGAACACTCATCAGTTTTGGTTTAGGTGTTTCAGTTGGTGATATCAATAACGATGGCTATCCGGATATTTTTGTTTCAAATGATTCTTACGAACGCGATTATTTGTATATCAATCAAAAGAATGGCACATTCAAAGATGAGTTAGAAAATTACATGCAGCACATCAGTTATTCATCTATGGGAGCGGATTTAGCTGATATCAATAACGATGGATATATGGATCTATTTACAACAGATATGTTACCATATAACGACCATCGCTTAAAAACAATGGGCTCTTTCGATAATATTGATAAATACAACAGCATGTTGCGTTCGGGTTTTTATTATCAATACATGAAAAATTGTTTGCAGGTCAATAATCATAATGGCACATTTTCTGAAATTGCCAATTACAGCGGCGTGTCGGCAACAGACTGGAGTTGGGGTGCTTTGATGTTTGATATAGACAACGATGGTTACAATGATATTTATGTATGCAATGGCGTAAACAGAGATGTAACCAACTTAGATTTCATGGATTTTTTTGCGAATGATGTGATACAAAAAATGATCTTGACCGGAAAGAAAGATGAAATAGATCAAGTGGTCAATAAAATTCCAAGAACACCATTGTTGAATAAAGTATATCACAATAAAGGAAATTTTCAATTTGAAGATATGGGATTGAAATGGGGTATTAATAAACCTGAATATTCTAATGGTGCTGCTTATGGCGATTTGAATAATGATGGAACATTAGATCTCATCATCAATAATGAAACACAAAAAGCATTTGTTTATAAGAATAATGCAAGAGAATTAACGAAGAATAATTATATCGGATTTTTCTTGAAAGGGAAAGAGAAAAATACTTTTGCTATTGGTAGCAAGATTGAATTATTTATAGGTGATCAGAAATTAATCAGAGAAGTTTATCCAAGCAGGGGTTTTCAATCATCTGTTGATTATAAACAAATTTTTGGAATAGGCGCTGCTACTCAAATCGATTCTGTATTGATCATTTGGCCTAATCGAACATATCAAAAAATATATCATCCGAATATTAATCAAGTTCATACCATTCAACAAGGCAATGAAAAAAATAGTATTGATGAATTTAGTAAAATCATACCATCAACAATATTTACTCAAATCAAAACAAATACCTTTCAAAAACATACTGAAGATGATCAAACGGATTTTTATTATGAAAGAAATATTCCAAGAATGTTATCTAAAGAAGGCCCTAAAGCCGCAGTAGGTGATGTGAATGGGGATGGTTTGGCAGATATTTATATTGGTGGTGCTGCACAGCAGGGCGGACAATTATATATTCAAACTGCAAATGGATTTGCTCAAAAGCAAGAATCCGATTTTAAACAGTTTCAGGAATTTGAAGATGTAGCAACTTTATTTTTTGATTGTGATGGCGATGGTGATTTGGATCTGTTTGTTGGTGCTGGAGGTAATCGAACAGCAGCAAATAGCAGAAACTTGCAACATCGGTTGTACAAAAATGATGGCAAAGGAAATTTTACCATTGATGTAAATGCATTTCCTTCTAACAAAGATAATACTGCTGTTGCTGTTGCATATGACTTTGATGGAGATGGGGATCTGGATTTATTTGTTGGTGCAAGAAATGTTCCGCAAGAATATGGAACCAATCCGCTCAGTCATATTTATATCAATGACGGTAAAGGCCATTTTACTGAAATGGATAAATCTAAATTGGCAGGTATTGATAATATTGGAATGGTCACAAATGCAGTTTGGGCAGATGTTACAGGCAACGATAAAAAAGAATTGATAATTGTTGGTGAATGGATGACGCCAAGAATTTTTTCTTTTAACAAAGATCATTTTGAAGAAATAAAAACCAACATGAATAATATGTTTGGTTGGTGGCAAACCATTGCTGTTACAGATATAAATGGCGATGGAAAATTAGATTTGATTTTAGGAAATATCGGCGAGAACTTTTATTTGAAACCGGATAGTATACATCCAGTAAAATTATGGGTAAATGATTTTGATGGAAATGGTTCAGTAGATAAAATTTTAACCAGTACCATTGATGGAAAAGATATGCCCGTTTTTTTGAAACATGAAATGGAAGAACAAATTCCCGGATTAAAAAAGCAAAATTTGAAACATGAAATTTTTGCTGCTAAGTCTGTTCAGGAATTATTTAGCCCCGAATTAATTCATTCATCTTTACAAAAGCAATTCAATTATTCGAGTTCTTGTGTGGCCATTAACCAGGGTAATGGAAATTTTATCATTCAAAAATTACCGGTTAGGGCACAACTGTCTTCTGTGAATGCAATAGTTTGTACAGATGTTAACCATGATGGAAAAATTGATTTAGTTATTGGCGGAAATTTATCGGGCTTTTTACCGCAGTTTGCAAAATTAGATGCAAGCTATGGCGATGTATATATTAATGATGGGAAAGGAAATTTTACATGGATCGATCAAATACAAAGTGGCTTACTTGAAAAAGGAGAAATAAAAGACATTCAAGAGATTCCTTCTAAAAATGGAAATTATATTTTGTTCCTACCCAACAATAATTTCCCTTCTTTGTATCAATTCAAAAAGGAAATTAAAAAATAAAGTGAAGTAAAGATACTGATGCAGATGAAAAAAATTTTTCAAATAAAAAATATAAGCATATTATTTTCTATTGTATTATTTTTTTCATGCACAACAAAAAATAAACAACCTGCTTTATTTCAATTAATGCAAAACACTGGTATCAATTTCGAAAATAAGGTGAATGATACACAGGAAGAAAATAGTTTTCAATTCAGAAATTTTTATAATGGCGGCGGTGTTGCTTTGGGTGATTTGAATAACGATGGTTTGCCTGATGTTGTGCTTACATCTAATTTGGGAAACAATAAAATTTACATCAACAAAGGCAATTTTAAATTTGATGATATTACTGCAACATCCGGATTAATACAAAATGGACAATGGAGTACAGGGGTTTCTTTTGTAGATATTAATAATGATGGTTGGTTAGATATTTATGTTTGCAATTCCGGTCACATGAATAATGGCCATCGAAAAAATCAACTCTACATTAATAATCACAATAATACTTTTACGGAATCTGCTGCTGCGTATGGATTAGATCATTCCGGTTATTGTACACAAGCTGTTTTTTTTGATTATGATGGCGATGGAGATCTGGATTGTTTTATCATTGATAATTGCCCCATTCCATTTGGCACATTGAATTATGCCAACATGCGTGATTCATCTGAAGCTGCATGGAATGTGCCCGATAATTTAAAAGGAAGCGGTAATCATTTACTGCGTAATGATAATGGCCATTTTGTAGAAGTAACCAAACAAGCAGGCATTCATACCAGTTTACTGAGTTTTGGTTTAGGTGTTTCAGTTGGCGATATTAATGGCGATGGTTATCCGGATATATATGTTGGAAATGATTTTTTAGAAAGAGATTATTTATACATCAATCAAAAGAATGGAACATTTAAAGATGAATTAGAAGATTGGGCACAACATATCAGTATGTCATCCATGGGAACAGATATTGCTGATATGAATAATGATGGTTATCCGGATGTTTATACAACAGACATGTTTCCGCAAGATGATTATCGTTTAAAAACAACAGGCACATTTGATAATGTTGATCTGTACAGAAGTAAAATCAAAGCAGGCTTCTATCATCAATATGTAAGAAATTGTTTGCAATTGAATAATCGAAATAAAACATTTTTAGATATAGCCAATTTTAGCGGTATTGCAGCAACTGATTGGAGTTGGGGCTTGGTATTGTTTGATGCAGATAACGATGGCTATAATGATATTTATGTTTGTAACGGTATCAATCGTGATTTAAGTAATTTGGATTTTTTAGATTTTTTTTCCAATGATATCTTTAAACAGTATGTGCAAGAAGGTAAGAAAGAGAAAATCGTTGATGAGGTGTTGAAAAAAATTCCTAAGACTCCATTGCAAAATAAAGTATATCAAAATTTAGGCAATCTTCATTTTCAGGATATCGGCGAAGCTTGGGGATTTACGCAACCTTCTTTTTCTAATAGTGTTGCTTATGCTGATTTAGATGGTGATGGTGATTTAGATTTAGTTGTCAACAACGAAAATCAACCTGCATTTGTTTATAAGAATAATGCAAGAGAAATAAATAAAAATAATTATATCGCTATTAATGCAAAAGGAATGGGTAAAAACACTTTTGCTATTGGTACAAGTATAAAAATATATAAGGATAGTCAAATCTTATCTCGTGAAATTCAGCCGGTACGGGGATTTCAGTCATCAGTCGATTATAAACAGATTATCGGATTGGGAAACTCTGCACAGATAGATTCAATGATCATTATATGGCCCGATCGATCTTTTATTAAATACGATCATCCTACTATTAATAAAGTATATGATATCAAACAACAATCTTCTAAAAACATTTACGAATTTTATCAGACTATAACTTCTCCATTATTCTCACCTGTGCAATTAAATTTTGATAAGCATACAGAAGATGATCATGTTGATTTTTATACAGAAGCAAATATTCCAAAAATGTTATCGCGTGAAGGTCCTAAAGCTGCAGTGGGCGATGTAAATGCAGATGGTTTAGATGATATTTATATTGGTGGTGCATTAAATCAAGCAGGTCAATTGTATTTGCAAAATAAAGACGGCACCTTTACTAAAAAACAAGAAAAAATATTTGATGAGTTTGCCAATTTTGAAGACGTAGCTGTACTATTTTTTGATTGTGATGGTGATGGCGATTTGGATTTGTTTATTGGTGCAGGAGGAAATGTAGCTGCATTGAATAGCAGAGAATTACAGCATCGATTATATAAAAATGATGGCAAGGGAAATTTTACTTTAGATGCAGAAGCTTTTCCTCCTAATAATTCTAATGTTGCTGTTGCCATCTTAAATGATGTGAATGGAGATGGGTATCCGGATTTATTTGTTGGTAGCAGAAGTGTGCCGCAAGTGTATGGAGCAGATCCGCAAAGTCATTTTTATTTTAATAATGGCCACGGTCGTTTTACGGAAATGGCAAAAGATAAAATGGGTGCACTGGCAAATATAGGAATGGTTACAAATGCTGTGTGGGCAAATGTTTCAGGCGATAATCAAAAAGAATTGATTATTGTAGGTGAATGGATGACGCCGAGAATATTCTCTTTTAAAAAAGATCATTTTGAAGAATTAACAACCAATTTGAATAATATGTTTGGTTGGTGGAGATCTGTGATTGCAACAGATGTAAATGGAGATGGAATGATTGATTTGATATTGGGTAATGTGGGAAATAATTTTTATTTACATCCGGATGAAAAACATCCTGTAAAATTATGGGTCAATGATTTTGATCAAAACAATACTATTGATAAGATCATTACACATACAGAGAATGGAAAAGACATGCCTGTATTTTTAAAACATGATCTGGAAGCACAATTGCCTATCTTAAAAAAGCAAAACTTATTGCATGAAGATTTTGCCAAGAAATCTATTCAGGAATTGTTTACTGCACAACAACTAAGCAATACTTTAATAAAACAATTTAATTACACTCAATCGGTTGTCGCTATTAATGAAGGCAATGGAAAATTTTCTATTCATGCTTTACCTGATGAAGTACAATGGTCATGCATAAATACAGGAATGACAACAGATATAAATGGCGATGGTAAAATGGATTTGATATTGGGGGGTAATGATTTTGATCTGGTTCCACAATTTGGAAGATTGGATGCAAGCGTTGGTCATGTGTTACTGAACGACGGTAAAGGAAATTTCAAAGAGATTGAAACCAAAAAATCCGGAATTAATGAACGCGGAGAAATAAAAGACATAAAATCTCTCAGTATCAATCATAAACCATATATTTTGATATTACAAAATGACAGTAAACCTGTATTATATAAATTGAATGATCTAAAAATAAATAACTCATTACTGAAAAAATAAAATGCGATCACAAAAAAAATATCAAATTCATATTGTTGTATTCTTTACAATATTTCAATTATTGGCTTGCTCTCACAAAAAGCAAGAGCCAACCATGTTTGATGTATTAGATGAAAATAAAACAGGATTAAATTTTACCAATAAACTTACACCTACGCAAACATTCAATGTATTTAATTATATGTATTTCTATAATGGCGGAGGTATTGGTGTTGGTGATTTTAATAATGACGGTTTGATCGATGTTTTTTTTGCAGCTAATGAAAGCAACAATAAAATTTATTTGAATGAAGGAAAATTGCATTTTAAAGATATTACCGCAGCATCAGAAATTCCGCAAGATGGCGCATGGAGCACCGGTGTATCTGTTGTTGATATTAATAATGATGGCTTATTAGATATTTATGTTTGCAGAGTTGGTAAATTAAATATTTTGGATAGCCATAATCAATTATTGATCTGTACGGGTATTGATAAATATGGCATTCCGCATTATAAAAATGAAGCCAAAGAATATGGGTTAGATTTTCAGGGCTTCAGCACGCAAGCTGTTTTTTTTGATTATGATGGTGATGGCGATTTGGATATGTTCTTACTTAATCATACCATTCATGATAATGGCACATTCGGTGAGCGAGATAAATTAATTAATACATTCAATCCATACACAGGTGATAGAATGTATCGCAATGATGGTAATAATAAATTTACTGATGTAACAAAAACATGCGGTATCAATAGTTCTGTGATTGGTTATGGTTTGGGTGTTGCTATTGCGGATATAAATTTAGATGGCTATCCCGATTTATATGTAGGCAATGATTTTCATGAGAATGATTATATGTATATCAATCAGCACAATGGAACATTCAAAGAAGAATTGAATCAACATCTCATGCATACGAGCCAGTTTTCAATGGGTGTTGATATTGCTGATGTAAACAATGATGGCTATCCCGAGATCATCTCAATGGATATGATGCCTTATGATAATTATATTTTAAAAAGATCGGAAGGTGAAGATGATTATGATTTGTTCTATGAAAAATTAAAATATGGTTACAACTATCAATACACCAGAAATAATTTGCAATACAACAGAAAGAATGGCATGTTCAGCGAAACGGGCATGTATTCCGGTGTATTTGCTACAGACTGGAGTTGGGCGCCTTTGTGGATGGACTTTGATAATGATGGATTGAAAGATCTGTTCATTTCAAATGGCATCCCCAAAAGATTGAATGATATTGATTACATCAATTTTATTTCTAACGCAGAGTTGCAGGAAAAGATTCGGAATAAAAGCCTCGATCAAAAAGATATGGGCTTGATTGATAAATTCCCTCAAATAAAAATACCTAATAAATTTTATAAGAATAATGGCGATTTATTATTCAGCGATATTGAAAAAAATATAGGTAATAATAAATCAACCTACTCTAATGGTGCTGTGTATGCTGATTTTGATAATGATGGTGATTTGGATGTTTTGGTAAACAATATTGATGAACCGGCTTTATTGTATGAGAATAAAAGCAACGATAAAAAGGAAGAGTTGTTTGTTGATATTAAATTACATGGATCTGAAAAAAATATTAATGCCATTGGTGCAAAGATTATTTTGTTCGCCAACAGTGGTATCAGAACGTATGAAAAATATCCGGTGCATGGATTTTTATCAAGCATGGAAATTCCTATTCATATCGGGTTGAATAAAACAAAAATTGATTCTGCATTTTTAATTTGGCCGGATAATTCTTATCAAAACATTGAAATAAAAAATAACCTAACATCATTATCATTTACTTATACAAAGGGCTTACCAAAATTTAATTACGCTTTATTAACCAATCATTGGCAAAATAAAACAAGGCCAATGAAAGATATTACTAAAGAAACGGGTGTAGCCTTTTTGCATCGCGAAAACGATTTTCAGGAATTCAATAGAGAATCGTTGTTACCGCATATGCTATCCAGCGAAGGGCCTGGTTTAGCTGTTGCAGATATTAATCATGATGGATTAGAAGATGTATTTATCGGTTCATCCAAAAGAAATAAAAGCGCTATTTTTTTACAACAACCGAACGGTAAATTCATTCAATCTAAACAAATAGCATTAGATAATGACAGCACTTATGAAGATGTAGATGCGGCATGGGTGGATGTAAATAATGATGGTCATTTAGATTTGGTGGTGGCAAGTGCTGGTAATGAATATTATGGCGATGATGAACATTTAACACCACGTGTTTATTTGAATGATGGCAAAGCAAATTTTACAAACCTGAGTAATGCATTCGATAAATTATATGTGAATGCATCTTGCATTATTCCTTACGATTTTAACAATGATGGATTTATAGATTTGTTTGTTGGTGGTAGATCTGTGCCTTGGGAATATGGAAAAATACCGCATTCATATTTATTGCAAAACGATGGAAAAGGAAAGTTTAAAGATGTAACTGATCAATTTGCAAAGGAATTAAGCGAAGTGGGTTTTGTTACGCAAGCGATTTGGTTTGATATTGATAAAGATGGAGATAAAGATTTGATATTGGCATTAGAGTGGGGGGGCATAGTTGCGTTCATGAATGATAAAGGGCATTTCACAAAAAAAATATTATCCGATAAGAAAGGCTGGTGGAATTTTATTTTACCATGCGATTTGGATAATGATGGAAACATTGACATCATTGCCGGTAACTTGGGATTGAATAACAGGTTAAGAAATGCTTCTGATGAACATCCTATCAAATTATATTACAACGATTTTGATGGTAACGGAAAAAAAGAACAGGTAGTAACGTATTATTTAAATGGGAAAGAAATTCCATTTGCTAATTTGAAAGAATTGCAAAAGCAAATTCCATTATTAAAAAAACATTTTTTATATGCGGATGATTTTGCGAAAGCCACATTAACTGAAATTTTTTCAAAAGACAAATTAGATGATGCACAGTTATTAGCGGCTAATTATTTTTCTAATTCCATTTTGATGAATAAAGGCAATTTAAATTTTGAAACAAAGCCCATGCCCTGGGAAGCACAACTCTCACCATTGAAAGATGCGGTAATTATTGATGCCAATGGTGATAATTTACCGGATATATTATTATTTGGAAATTATTATGACAATAATATTCAAATGGGTAGATATGATGCAGATTATGGTACGATATTAATTAATAAGGGTCATGGTGAGTTTGCAGTGGAAACTATCAACGGGTTGCAAGTAAAAGGACAAACACGTCATGTTAAGCCCATCATCATTAATAATCAACAAGCTTTTGTATTAGCAAGGAATAATGATTCTGCAATGATTATTTCATTTGATAAAAAAGCGTTACCCAAAAATAAATAGGAATAATTTATGTAGATGGGTGATAAATTGTAGTTACCCATTTAGTAGTATCCGATACATTTCTTCTATCTGTTATTAATACTTCAAAAGGAATACCGGGAGGACTAAATCTGTGATCAGTCATGAAGTTTTCAATTTCTTCATGTGCTTTTTTAATGGAAGCTGGTCCGCCATATACATCAGCACTTACAAAGCTTCCATCCATATGAGCCATTCGTACCAGAAAATACTTTTTATTCTGTTCAATCTCTTTATTGGTTGCTATGGCAATCATAACATTATAATGTAAACTATCCAACATACTTACATGAAACATAGGATGATCGATCTCAATACCATTTTTTTCTTTATTATAAGCTCTTAACTCATCAATCCATCCATAAATTTCATTGGTGGATGGATAATGATTTAACTGCAATTTGGTGGCAATTAAAAATTTGTTTTCAAAACTTGTTTTATGAATATTAAATCCATAAATATTTTTAGGTATAAGTGCAAAAGAAGTTAGTCTGCCTAGTAAGATATCTGTTGTTTTTTTGAAATGAACAGCTTGTAAGTATTGTTTAATCCTTGTTACAGGATTATTACTTGCTTTAAAACTTCCTGACCAGATTATCGAAATAGAATCTTTTTTATAAGTGCCATATTCGAGTGCATTCTTAATGGAAAAATTTTCGTACTCGGTAATAAAAGAAAGGCCATTTAATAATGGTTCTGTAAGATGGTAGGTACAATTATTATATGTAAAGCTTTTAGTAGAAATAACGCTTGTTTTATTTTTAGCACTGTCCGGAAGCCAATCTAACCATCTGGCATTGTTATTAATACATTTTCCAAATTCTTTTTCGGTACAACCGGCAATACCTACACTGGAAATTTTTATTTCACCGGGAATTAGAAGATAAATAAGGCCTAAGCCAATGATAAATAAAATGGAAATTGCAAGAAAAAAATTCTTCATATACAGTAACTCGTTATTTTTCGCAAAGTAATCATTCTAAATTCAAAAAAATTGTAAAAATCAATCTTTGTAGCACTTAGATAAATAGTAAATTAGTACTCTCTAATTATTGCAAATTTTATTTATGAAAAAGTTGATTCAAATATTATTGATTCTTTGTTTGCTTTTTGTATTCAACATCGGTTTTGCGCAATCGGTTGACATTTGGAAAATCAATGCTGATAAGATTGACCCCTCTAATTATTATGGTGTAACTGTTGCCAATGGGATGATTGGTATTGTTTCTGCCCCAGAACCTTTTAAAATAAAAGATGTGGTATTGGCTGGTGCTTACGATTTGTATGGAAGAGGTCGGGTAAGTAATTTTTTACGCAGTTTTAATTTGTTGAATGGTTATCTAGAAATTGATGGTAAAAGAATTGATGCAAAAAATACTTCTAATTTAAAACAAGCGTTGGATATGCATCATGCAAGTTTTACTGCATCATTCGATTATGCAGATAAAGCCACCGTTACTTATACTTATTATTCATTGCGTCATTTGCCATTTACAGTATTAATGGATGTAACTATTACTGCAAAAAAAGATATTATTACTAATGCTGCCAGTGTGATGGAAGCACCTGATGCATTAAAAGAAGTGCAGAATTATTATAATGAAATTGACAGACCGCATGTGGTAATCAGTTTATTGACCTCTTCTGCCAAAAGTCCAACCGGAAAATTATTAATGTGCGCATCCAATACTTTTTTATTCAGTGAGCCGCATGGACAAGAACCTCGTGTCATTCATGAAATGTGGGATAACAATATGCATTTGATGAAGTTTACCAAACAATTAAAAGCAGGACAAACATACACTTATAGTATTGCGGGCACATCAATCACTTCTGCGCATCATGATGATCCATTAAATGAAGCAGAGCGGATGACCATCTTTGCAAAGTTGGAAGGAAGAGATCGTTTAATTCAATTTCATAATAATGCGTGGGATGATTTGTGGAAGAGTGATATTGTGATTGAAGGAGATGATCAATCACAACAAGATATTCACAGCATGTTGTATCACTTATATTCTTTTGTGAGAGAAGGAACTGCATTATCGCCTTCGCCAATGGGCTTATCCGGCTTGGGTTACAACGGACATGTTTTTTGGGATGCAGATCTGTGGATGTACCCTGCATTATTGGTGTTACATCCCGAAATGGCAAAAAGTTTTGTTGAATATCGTTTTGAAAGATTAGAACCAGCAAAAAGAAATGCATTCAATCATGGTTATAAAGGGGCGATGTTTCCATGGGAAAGTGCTGCAAGCGGAGTAGAAGAAACACCGGTGTGGGCATTAAGCGGTCCGTTCGAACATCACATCACCGCATGTGTTGGTTTAGCTGCATGGAATTATTATTGTGTTACACAAGATAAAGATTGGTTGAAAGAAAAAGGATATCCTCTATTAAAAGCAACAGCAGATTTTTGGGCAAGCAGAGTAGAAAGAAATGGGCCTAATCATTATGATATAAAAAATGTGGTGGCAGCAGATGAGTGGGCCGAGAATGTAGATAATAATGCCTGGACGAATGCTTCAGCAAAAGCAGTATTGCAACATGCGAGTGATGCAGCAAAAATTTTAGGAATCAATGCAGATGCAGATTGGATGAATGTGGCCAATAATATTCCGATATTAAAAATGGATGATGGCATTACAAAAGAACATGTAACTTATCACGGAGAAGGTATTAAACAAGCCGATGTAAATTTATTAGCTTATCCGTTGAAAGAAATTACAGACATTAAACAAATAAAAAAGGATCTGGAATATTATGAGCAACGTGTACCGAATGAAGGCACACCCGCAATGACGCAAGCTATCTTTACTTTACTATATGCAAGATTGGGGGATGGAGAAAAAGCATATCACTGGTTTAAAGATGCATATGTGCCTAATTTAAATCCGCCATTCAGGGTTATTGCTGAAACAAAAGGGGGTACTAATCCTTATTTTGCAACAGGTGCAGGAGGAATTATTCAAAGTGTGTTGATGGGATTTGGCGGATTGGAAATAACCGATAAAGGAATTATTCAAATAAAATCTGTTTTACCAAAACAATGGAAATCTTTGACGATCAAGGGTGTGGGGCCATCGTCGAAAACGTTTGCAGTGAGTAAATAAGACAGTTTTTTAATTATTTATTTGTATTTGAATATATAAAAAAACTATCTTTATTATCTCGAAATCTAACTGTTGAAAAAAGTTGCTTCCATATTATTACTTGCTATATTACTATTCAATTGGGTAGGATATAAATTATTTTCTGCTTACATGGAAAGCAAGTCAGATGTAATGATCGAAGCAAGAATTGAACAAAATCAATTCGATGAATCTGAATTGATAACTATCAAAATACCTACCAACATTCCCTATTATATCAATTCAAAAGAATACGAAAGAGTAGATGGGGAAGTAAATATTAATGGTGTAGTATATAAATATGTAAAACGCCGTGTATTCAATGATTCTGTTGAGTTGGTTTGTTTGCCGAATGCTGCTAAAACTAATATTCAAAATGCCAGCGATGAGTATTATAAATTATCTGCTGAAGCATTAAATAATAGCACTAAAAAATCTTCTAATCATAATATCACAGTAAAATTTTCGATATCTGATTTTAGTAACGATCATTCATTTGCATGGCACTTGATCAGCTCCGAAAAACTATCTTCACAAAGCGCAAGTTCATTTAGTGTTATTTCTTCACCGTATTTAGACCAGTTAGAAAAGCCGCCCCAAACATTGGCTTAATATCTCTGAATGGTTTTTTATTTCTCTCTAATTTTTTAAAATATTTTTCCGCAATGAAAAAAATCATAGCGGGTATTTGTATCGTTACATGTTTAAGCGCATGTAAAAACAATACCGAGTATAAAGCATATTTACACGATCAGCAATTGTTTTGCAATACTGTACATGAATTGAATACAGTTGTAATGGGTAATAATTTTCCGCCAATGGTGGCTGCTCGTAATTATACTTATGCTGCTATTGCTGCGTATGAAGTAATTGCAGCAGGTTATCCTAATCAATATCAATCATTAGCCGGGCAGGTACATGGGTTACAAGCATTGCCCAAAGCCGAAGTTGGTAAACCGATTGATTATGAATTAGCTGCTTTGTTATCATACATCAAAGTAGGTGAAGCCGTAACTTTTCCGGAAGGCAGTATGCAACAATATCGAGATAGCATCTTGAAAGTTGCTCGTGATAAAGGCTTACCTGATGATATTGAAGCTGCGTCGAAACAGTTTTCTGATAGCATCAGTGCTGCCATTATCCGATGGAGTAAAAAAGATAATTATGCTCAAACACGCAGCGCGGAAAAATATTCTGTAAAAGATATTCCCGGTCGTTGGATACCTACACCACCAATGTATGCGCAGGCTACAGAGCCGCATTGGAAAGAGATCAGAACATTGGTGATTGATAGTGCCAATCAGTTTGTGCCACCACCACCGCCACCTTATAATATCACCGATAAAAAAAGTGTGTATTATCAAGAAGTGATGAAAATAAAAAATGCGGTAGATAGTTTAACTGATGAACAAAAACATATTGCAGAATTTTGGGATGATAATCCGTTTAAACTAAATGTATCGGGACATGTGATGTTTGCGAGTAAAAAGTTTTCTCCATCAGGTCATTGGATGAGTGTGATAGGCATTGCTGCCAAGCAAGTAAAATTCGATTATGCAGCAACTGTTTATGCTTTTGCAAGAACAAGCATTGCTTTGTTCGATGCATTCATTCAATGTTGGTATGTAAAATATACGTACAATACCATAAGACCTGAAACAGTGATCAATAAATTTTTTGATTTAAACTGGAGACCTTATTTACAAACTCCATCCTTTCCGGAATATACATGCGGACACTCAACCATTTCGTCATCTGCTGCAGAAGCATTGACCGATGTTTTTGGCGATCATTTCTCTTATACCGACAGTACTGAATTAGAGTTCGGCATTAAAAACCGTTCATTCAAATCATTCAGAGATGCTGCTATTGAAAACAACTGGGCAAGATTTTATGGTGGATTACACTTTCATAATTCTTGCATAGTAAGTACAGAGCAGGGAAAAAATGTAGGAGATTATATTGTTCAAAAATTAAAAATGAAAAAATAAATGAAATAAGACTTCTCGAGTTTTTATAAAAAAATTAGTTCATAAATAAGCAAGCCCTGATGTTTCCACACCGGGGCTCATTTTAAAAATACATTCTTCAATAACGTTAATCTTTTAATAATGAAAAAATTATTCTTCATCAGCATATTAATTTTTATCGGCTATCAATCCTATTCCCAAGGATGTGTAGCTATTCGTAGCACAGGCGGAATGTGTGCATCAGATCATCATTTAGATACCAGTAAATGGCAACTGAACATTAATAACAGATATTTTAAATCGTATAAACATTTTATCGGAACTGTTGAACAAACACAACGTCAAACTTTGGGAACAGAAGTAATCAATCATGATTATACCATGGACATAGCCATTCAACATAAATTAAGCGCAAGATGGTCTTGGATGCTTGATGTTCCTATTATTGCTAATTCACGTTCTTCATTATACGAGCATAATAATGTTGGCAGATATTTGACTCATTCTTTTGGTATAGGTGATATTCGTTTTGCTGTGTATAGTTGGTTAGTGAATCCTGAAAAAATGCCGAAAGGAAATATTCAGGTTGGCTTGGGCGTTAAATTACCTACAGGAAATTACAATGTGCAAGATTTCTTTCATGTAACCGCTGATTCATTAAGAGCCGGTCCTGTTGATCAATCTATTCAATTAGGTGATGGCGGAACAGGAATTACTTTTGAATTAAATACATTCTATAATCTTTCTCGTCAATTGAGTTTTTACGGAAACTTTTATTATTTAAGTAATCCGCAGGATGTAAATGGTATTTCTACTGCAAGAGGTGCAACGCCTTCCTCTTCATCTATTCAAAATACCAGCAATGTAATGAGTGTTCCGGATCAAATGATGATTCGCGCAGGACTAAATTATATGGTAAATGATTTTACATTTTCTGCTGGTGTACGTGATGAATGCTTGCCGGTAAATGATTTGATTGGCAGCAGCAATGGTTTCAGGAGACCGGGCTATATTGTTTCTTTCGAACCTGGCATCACTTATACAAAAGGGAAAATAAATTTTTATGCCTATGTGCCTGTAGCTGTTACAAGAAACAGAACACAAAGTGTACCGGATCAGATTACTACAAAATTAACCGGTAAATATACCCAAGGAGATGCTGCTTTTGCAGACTACACCGTTAATATAGGGATGAATATTAAATTGTAATAACAATTATTTTATTAAAAGAGCGATGTCAAATTTTGATGTCGCTCTTTTTTATTTCACTTCTAAAATATGAAACCCGTAAGGTTCAATAATTAAATATTCTTGATCGAGTCCAACATTAAATGTTTGATTTGTCCAATGATCGAATAATGTTTTTGGCCGCATACCATGTTCTTTAAATGTGTACCAAGTAACATAAGCGGCTTTATTACTGAAGTTAAATAAGCAATACGTTCTTTCACTATTCCATGCCCGCATATAACCTGCCACATGAATATTATGTGGTGTTAACCAGGTAATATTTTTCTTATCTGCTATTATAGATAATTTTTTTCGGATACTAATTAATTTTTGAGTGGATGAAAATATTTTTCCCTCTATTGTTCCAATGTCTTTTCTCTTTTCATTTTTATTCCAATCAATCACAGGTCGATGCATCCATCTGTTATCATAACTTTTTCCTGCATCATTCAAATAACTGTAATCATTCGTGTAGCCCACTTCATCTCCGTAAAATATCATTGGTACACCGCCAATTAAAAAACTATGCGCCTGCATCATGATGATTTTTTGAATAGATAATTCAATATCATATTCGTCATTTTCACTCAATGCTTTTTCTAATCCGCATAAAGATGCCAATGAACCACTAATACGTGCATCTTGTGTTTTAGGATTTACGCCAAACAATGCACCTTTTGCAGGAGAGCCGGGAAATTCACCGGAGAAATAATCTTTTAAAAATTTTCTGTGTTCATACGAACTAAATCCAACACGCTGGATCATATAATCATCATAACCCAAACCAATATCATCATGACAACGTGTGTAAGTAATCCATGATGTGCCATAAGGTTTTCGCAAAATTTCTTCCTGTGCATAAAGCATTACTCTTGTATCGCCTGTTGCTATTGCATCCCATTGCAAAGCCATATGTGTGGCGTTGTAAGCGAAATCACATTCTTTAGCAGTAAATCTTCCTTCACCAAAATATTTCATAATTTCTTTTGGTGCAACAATCGCTTCGCCCAACAATGCCATACCGGGTGTTGCTGTTTGCACACATTGTTTGATCAATCTTAATAATGTATGCGCTTCAGGCAAATTTTGAGAACTTGTTCCTAATTGTTTCCAAATAAATGCAGGCGCATCAATGCGTAAAATATCAACACCGAGATTAGCATAAAAGAAAATGGTATCTAACATTTCAACAAATACTTCGGGATTGGTATAGTTTAAATCCCATTGATAATTGTGAAATACCGTCATTACCCATTTATCAATTTCTTTGATATAAGTAAAATTGCCCGGTGCTGTTTCAGGAAAAATATCGGGCATGGTGTTATCAAACGTATCAGGTAATGTTCTGTCATCATACATGTAGAAATAATCCTGATATTTTTTATCACCTTCTTTTGCTTTATTTGCCCATTCGTGATGATGAGATGTATGATTGAGTACAATATCAATCATCAAATACATTTGTTCATCATTCATTTTTTGTTGAACTGAATGTAAATCATCCATTGTTCCAAAACGTTCATCTACTTTTCTAAAATCGGAAACTGCATAACCGCCATCGCTTTCTCCTTGCGGACTTTCAAAGATGGGCATCAGGTGTAAAAAATTTACACCGAGTTCTTTAAAATAATTGAGTTTGTCATTTAGATTAATCAATTTCCCGCAAAATCGATCAACATATAAACTCATTCCTGTGATCTCATTGCTTAGAAACCAATGCTGATCCTTTTCAAGGTCTTTCTTTTTTAACAGATCAGATCTGTTTACATAAGCATTGATAATGGTTTTAATTACCTGCTGAAATGTTGTAGAGCCTTTTGGATGATTACGATACAACAGCATATACAATTCATAAATAGTATATGCATTTGCTAACAAACGCGTATAAAAGAGATTATCTTTTTTTGCGACATCAATTTTTTGTGCCAGCAAAATTTCATTTACTTGCTGATGTATATCCGAACTATACATAAATATTATTTGAAAATGTCGTTGCTTAAATGTTTAAAGGCTTCCATAGCACCTAAATATTCGCAAGTTCTTGCGCCGGCTTTGTTGGCATTGGTAATAATTTTTTTCCAATCATTAAAAGATAAAGATTGAAAATCGGTTACGCTTTTTTTACTTAGTTGATATAAAGTTGCACCAACAAATGCATCACCCGCACCTGTGGTATCAACGGGTTTAACCGCAATACTCGGAACGATATGCGTTTGATGATTGAAACCCAATAAAGTTCCCTCTTTACCTAAGGTAATAGCAAATACTGCTTTTGTTTTTTCTAAAAAAATATTAGCAGCATCGGTTAAAGTTGATGCACCTGTAATGAGTAAAGCTTCTTCATCGCTTACTTTAA
>CAIRTF010000083.1 GCA_903881425.1 uncultured Chitinophagaceae bacterium
CTGCGGGAGAAATTTTTCCGGTATGATCATCATAAGAGAGAATGGTATTGAATTTATCTTCTCCAATGATACTGACATGATTTTTATCAGCATCAATCACTAACTTTTCTTTATACAATCCATTCTTAATGAAAATAATTGTTTCGATTTCATTATTGGATGATACACTATTGATGGCAGATTGAATATTAATAAAATCGCCACTCCCATCTTTTGCAACAATAATTTTTTTGGTTTGCGCTTCAATCAACTGTATCGTAAACATCAAAACAAATAAAAAAATATTCTTCTTCATAAAGCGTTCTATCAATTTTTGTTGTACAGTGAAGCTAAATTAAAAACAAAAAGCCTCAAACTTGAGGCTTCAAAAAAAAGAATTATAATAATTATTTTAAAAAACTAAATACTTTATCAAATATAGAAGAGGATAAACTTCTGCCGGAAACACTTTTCCGTACATAATCGGATAATTTTTCAACTTGATCGGCCGGCGTCCAATCGGCCAAGCCTTCATACCAGACCATATCATTATACCTTAATCCTCCTTTTAATTGTATTCTTTCAAGAGTGTAAGGACCGCTGATTACTTTCTGTTTTCTTAAAATGTAAATTTTCTCCATTCAATTGTTAGTATGGTGATAAAACATGAACAGTTTTCACAAGATAATGGAGAGATACCTTTGGGGACAGTATAAAGATAGTAGATTATTTTAAACTGCCAAGTGCTTTATGTAATGCCTCATCATATCTGTTTATTACTTCAAAATACCCTTCATTTCTAAAAAGTTGCCTTGCCATCAATGCCTGCATATGTTGTAATAAGTGTTCTTTCTCTTTAGGCTTTGCTGTATCCAATCTAATGCTGTCTTTCGCTGCAAAACTTACCAGTTGTTGCCAATTTTGATCATTAGGTTTGAATTTCTGCATTAATTCATCAGTGCTTTTTAGCGATTTAAACGAAGTTGCTTGTTGTTTGTACATTGAATAAACAAAATTACCCAATATATTTTTACGATACATTTTAACGTTACCTAATTCCATATTGGCAGTATCGTAAGGAATAAAAATATCCGGCGTAATGCCACCACCGCCATAGACTGTATGCCCGTTTGGTGTTTTATATGGTTTGCCATGTAACTTAGATGAATCAGGTTTTACTAATTCGCCATCATGAAAACGGTTGAATAATTCTGCTTCATATTTTTCTTTACCACTACTATAAGACTTTTGAATATTCCGACCCAATGGTGTGTAATATCTGGCAATGGTTAATCGAACAGCACTTCCATCGGATAAAGAAAATTGCTGTTGTACCAATCCTTTTCCAAATGTTCTTCTTCCAATAATAGTGGCTCTATCCCAATCTTGTAATGCACCTGTTAATACTTCACTTGCCGACGCAGAAGTTTCATCAACTAAAACAACCAATGCACCTTTTTCGAATAATCCATCACGCTGACAATGATATTCTTTTCTTGTTGAATGATTCCCTTCTGTGTAAACAATCAATTTATCTTCATCCAAAAATTCATCTGCCATATTAATGGCTTCGCTAAGAAGTCCGCCACCATTACCTCTCAGGTCAAGTATTAATTTTTGCATACCTTGTTTTTGCAAGTTCTCCAAATTGTTCATGAACTCACGATAAGTATGTTCTGCAAATTTGTTTACACGGATATATCCCACCGAAGGAGCAATAATGTAAGCTGCATCAATTGAAGAAACAGGAATAGTACCTCTTGTAATAATGATATCTTTTAATACACTTTCTCGTAAAATAGTCACTTTAACTGAGGAACCTTCCAACCCACGCAATTGCTTACGAATATTATCAGGACTAATTTTTTTGCCTGCCAACTGAACAGTATCATTCACTTTAATAATTTCATCTCCTACTAAAATGCCTGCTTTTTCAGAAGGACCTCCTTTAATTACGTTTACAATGTTCAATGTATCGTTGAACATTTGAAACTCTACACCAATCCCTTGAAAATTACCCATCAATTCTTCATTTACATCTTTCAATTCAACTGCCGGAATATAGACTGAATGAGGATCTAATTGCGATAGGAATTGATCAATAATGATTTGATTTATGCTATCCGCTTTTATATCATCTACATATTTATTTTTCACCAATTCCATCACTTCCTGCACAGAAGATTTCTTTCCTGAACTCCAAAAACTACTGCTTATTGATTTATCTCTCAACTGAAAGCCAATCATCATGCCAATCACCATCACAATCGATAATATCAGTGGTAGCCAAATTTGTAATTTTTTACTTCCCATAATTGTTGCTTCTTTGTATCTTAAATATTCAATCTTTAACCATTAAAATATAAACGCGAATATCTGTATTAATGTTGAATACCTTTGTGTGAAAATATTTTAACGTTGATAAATAGAAAAATATGTCAGTACAATTAATAGCCGATAGCGGCGCTACCAAATGCGAGTGGTGCTTAGTCAAAAAAGGAAAAAAGAAAACAATAACTACAATAGGTATCAGTCCATATTTCTTAGATCAATTGCAGATTATCTCCTTATTGCAAAAAGAATTACTTCCTAAAATAAAAAATATAACAGTTGATGAAGTTCATTTTTACGGAACAGGATTAAGCAATCCCATCAACGTAAAGATTATTAAAGGAGCACTTAAAAAATTATTCCCTTCTGCCACGATTGATGCCAATACAGATTTGTTAGCAGCAGCAAGAGCATTATGCGGTAAAGAAAAAGGCATTGCCTGCATTTTAGGTACAGGCTCTAATTCATGTTATTATAACGGACATCGAATTATAAAGAATAGTCCGGGTATTGGCTATATATTAGGCGATGAAGGAAGCGGTGCTTATTTGGGCAAAAAAGTGATTCAATATTATTTGTACAACACTTTTGATGAAGACCTGAGATCCAGATTCGATGCACGTTTCACTACCAACACAGTAGAAATTTTAGAGAACGTTTATAAGAAACCATTAGCCAATCGTTATTTAGCATCTTTTGCGATTTTCTTAGCAGAAAATCGTGGCCATTTTATGATTGAGAATATCATTGAAGATGGATTGAATGATTTCTTCTTCACGCACTTAAATAAATATCGCGAAAGCTGGTTATACCCTATTCATTTTATTGGCAGTGTTGCATTTGGATTTAAAGATGTTTTAAAAGACCTTTGTAATACTTACGAATTAGAATTAGGCAACGTACTGCAAAAACCAATGAATGGTTTAGTACGTTATCACAGTTAATCATACAACATGAGTCAATTTATAAAAGTAACAGAGCAAACATCTAACTACAGGCATTTAGAGAAAATGAGTGTAGAAGAAATATTAATTAATATCAATAAAGAAGATAAAACAGTTCCTGCTGCAGTAGAAAAAGCTATTCCGCAAATTGAAAAATTAACTTCTGTAATCAGCGATAAAATGTTAGCCGGCGGAAGGTTATTTTATATTGGTGCTGGCACCAGTGGTCGTTTAGGAATTATTGATGCCAGTGAATGCCCGCCTACTTATGGTGTCCCTTACGGATTAGTGATAGGCATCATTGCTGGTGGAGAAAAAGCTATTACACAAGCTGTTGAATTTGCAGAAGACAGTAAAGAAAAAGGTTGGGTAGATCTGCAAAAACATTTTGTAAGTGATAAAGATGTGGTCATCGGTTTAGCTGCCAGTGGTACTACTCCTTATGTAATTGGCGCTTTAGAACAATGCAGAAAAAGAGGTATTACAACAGGAAGCATTTCTTGCAATCCCAATGCACCTGTAAGTCATGCTGCTGATTTTCCTGTTGAAGTAGTGGTAGGACCTGAATTTGTTACAGGCAGTACCAGAATGAAAAGCGGTACCGCACAAAAATTAGTATTGAATATGATTTCTACTGCTGTCATGATTCAATTAGGCCGAGTAGAAGATAATAAAATGGTGAACATGCAACTGACCAATATCAAATTGGTTGACAGAGGTGTGAAGATGATAATGGATAAATTAGGATTACCTGAATACGAAAAAGCCAAAGATCTTTTATTGAAGCATGGTAGTGTAAAAAAAGCAGTGGAGGCTGTTAAAATGAACGGTCATGCATGAGATAGAACCTTTCTATAATTGGCGTCACATATATATTGCAGAAGAAGATAAACGCTCTCCTTTTTACGGACAAGTGCACAGTGAATTTGAATATTCTCAAACAGTTTATAATTATTATATCCATCCGCAATGGGATGAATTTGGCAGCAGAACTTTATACCTGAAAATCATTTATGTTGATTATGAATTAAACTTCGCCATTATTGAAATGATCGGCGAATGGAATGATGCCATCGAAAATGATATCATGGAAGTAAAACGAGAAGTGATAGATAAATTATCTGCTGAGCATATCACTAAATTTATTCTTATTACTGAGAATGTATTGAACTTTCACAGCAGTGATAAAGAATATTATCAGGAATGGTACGATGAAGTAAGTGAAGAAAATGGATGGATCGTTGCACTGAATATGCCGGAGGCCACAAAATATGATTTCAAAAAAAAGAAGTTAACTTATTTTATTGAATTGATGGAATTACCCGAATGGCGTGTGTTTAAACCCTATCATTTGTTTAAAAAAATTGATGAACAATTATTGAAAAGATTATCCTGATCAATATTGAAAAGATAAATAAACGATTTCTCCTACTGTGTATTTATTTTCATTCACTCTAACACTTATCAATTCATCTTCTATCATTACTTCTAATAAATAATGATTGCCAAAAAATAATCTACGTTGAACAACTCCGCTAAGCAATGCATTACCAGGCAATGTCGTTTTAAATTGTTCAGGTCGAACAATGAATTGCTTTTTATTTGAATCAACCCCCAATGCTTTCGCTAATTTTTTTGAGATTAAATGATAATGCCCTAACAAACCTGCTGCATAATCATTTATGGGTTGATGATACAAATGCTGAGGAGTTCCTTCTTGAATGAAAAATCCATCTTGCATAATCATAATTCTGTCTGCCCATGAAAGAATGTCTGCCGCATCATGAGAAACCATGATACAAGTAATGTTCAATTCTTCGCTGATATCGTGTATCACTGACCGAATGATACTTTTATGCATCCTGTCCAAATTAGAAAATGGTTCATCTAATAATAAAAGTTTTGGTGATGCAGTAAGTAACGATGCCAATACAATACGTTGCCTCTCTCCTCCGGAAAGGGCATCTGTTCTAC
>CAIRTF010000084.1 GCA_903881425.1 uncultured Chitinophagaceae bacterium
ATGTGCGATCATTACAGTAATTTGTTCTTTCTCATGCGATATAGTTCTGATGGTATTCGTAATTTCTTCTTCTGTTATTGAATCCAATGCAGAAGTGGCTTCATCGAATATTAATAAATGCGGATGACGCAATAATGCACGTGCAATGCTTAAACGTTGTTTTTCTCCGCCGCTTAATTTTAACCCCCCTTCGCCTATCATAGTTTCAATTCCTTTTTCAGCACGCAATAATAAATTATCACAGCTTGCTTTGTGCAATGCTTCTAATAAATCAGCATCTGTTGCCTTTGGATAAACGAACAATAAATTTTCTTTAATAGTACCTGCAAATAATTGCGTATCCTGCGTTACAAAGCCAATCTGGTTGCGGAGTTCATCAAAATTCAAATCAAAGCCATCAATAGTATTATATAAAATTTTTCCTTCCGGCGGACGATACAATCCTACCAATAATTTTACCAATGTACTTTTTCCTGCACCACTTGGTCCAACAAAGGCAAT
Source organism: uncultured Chitinophagaceae bacterium (assembly GCA_903881425.1). GTDB lineage: Bacteria > Bacteroidota > Bacteroidia > Chitinophagales > Chitinophagaceae > CAILAF01. The sequence goes on from CAIRTF010000084.1 coordinate 502, forward strand.
GGTCTCACCTTTTTTCACATCAAATGAAATATTATCCAATGCTTTGTATTGTGCGCTTTGATGTTTGAAAGAAACATTTTTAAATTCTAATTCTTCAATTACACCAATTTCTGTTGGCTGGTCTGGTCTTGGCTCAACTTTTTTATTCATTAAATTATGAAAATTATTGAGTGATGCTTCTGCTTCGCGATAAGATAAAATGATATTACCGATTTCCTGCATCGGTCCGAAAATGAAGAAACTATAAAATTGTAAAGCAATCAACTGACCTGTGGTTAATATATCTTTATAAATCAACCATAATAAAGTGAATGTAATGGTTTGACGTAAAAAATTAACCATCGTTCCCTGAATAAAACTTAATGTACGGATACTTTTTACTTTTCTTAATTCTAATCCTAAAATTTTATAGGTATTCTTATTTAAACGATGTACTTCCTGTTCGGTTAATCCCAAACTTTTTACAATTTCAATATTGCGTAAACTTTCTGTAGTAGAACCAGCCAATGCAGTTGTCTCTTTTACAATATTTTTTTGAATGATCTTTATTTTCTTACTCAATAAACTTGTTACAAATGCAATTAAAAGTGCACCGCCTAAATAAACCGGCATAATACTCCAATGTAAACGAAAGGCATAAATACTAACGAAAACAACGCCTACAATTATTCCGAACATTACATTAATAAAATAGCCGATAAATTTTTCTGTATCGGTTCTTACTTTGGTTAAAATGGATAATGTTTCGCCGCTGCGTTGATCTTCAAATTCCTGATAAGGCAAACGCATGGAATGTTTTAATCCGTCGGTGAAAATTTTTGCACCGAATTTTTGGACGATTACATTCACCATATAATCCTGAAATGCTTTGGCAATTCTACTTACCATTGCTGTGCCCACCAATAGTAATAAATAAAACAGTATGCCATGATAAACTAAATTGCCCCAGAAAAATTCTGATTCTGTTCTTGGATATTTTAATGCTTTATCGAAGAAATGTGCATGATTGGCGAACTTATCGATCACTACACCAATTAACATCGGATCGAACATAGAAAAAACCTGATTGATGGCTGCCAACAATAATGCCAAACCAATTAACCATTTATAAGGCTTGATGTATTGAATTAATATTTTCATTTCAGTTATTTATAAAAAGCTTATTTGTGCAATAATAATGCGAATAAATTTTTCTGCCATTGCGGCATTATGAAAGATAAATTATTTTTTTTCGCTTTTATACACCATGCCATCTTTCATTACCCATTGTACTTGTTGCAATAACTTCACATCTTTTGTTGGATCTCCTTTTACTGCAATAATATCAGCATAAGCACCGGATTTAATTTCACCTATCAATCCTTGTTGTTCCAATAATTCAGCAGCAGTGGTGGTTGCAGTTTGAATGGCTTGCACAGGTGTTAATCCCCATTGAACAAAATATTCAAAATCTTTTGCTTGGGATAAATTCCATGCATAACCGCCAATATCTGTACCGTAAGCTAATTTAACACCCGCCGCAATAGCTTTTTTAAAAGTGGCAGGAATGGTTTCTGTAAATTGTTTGTTGATAATGCTTCCTGCTTTTGCTCTTCCATCTGCAACAAATTCATTCACAAAAAGTGTTGGGCACCAGAATATTTTTTTATCTACCATCAATTTAATGCATTCATCATCCATACCGGTTCCATGTTCAATGGTTCTGGCACCGGCATTAATCGCTGCAATAATTCCATCACGTGTCATTGCATGTGCTGCTAATTTTTTTCTGCTTCTTATTGTTTCATCACCGATGGCATTGATCTCTTCAGTTGTAAAGTTGGGTAAGCCTCTGTAACTGCCATCAGCAATTTTATAATAACTTCTATCAGCATAAATTTTTATCCAATCGGCACCATGTTCAATTTGAGAACGCACGGCTCTTCTGGCTTCATCTGCACCGGTAATTTCCTGCAAACCTTTTGGCAGTTGCAATTGCCATGCATAATCAGATGCTTTGATAGGATAATGACCTGTTGTATTAATCGCTAAAGTTGAAACAAACATTCTGGGTCCGATCATTTCATTTTTATTGATGGCTTTTTTCAGATCAACATCAGCAAAACCAGCGCCTTCTGTTCCTAAATCTCTGATTGTTGTAAATCCGTTTTGAATGGATTGATAACAACTTTTTACTGCTCGAATAGTTCTGTAAGGAATGGATTCTTTTAAAATCTGCACATCATAATCTTCACTGGTAATATCAGCTTGCAATAAAACATGTGTATGACAATCAATTAATCCTGGTAAAACAAAATAAGAAGAGAGATCAATGATGCTATCTGTTTTTTGTATGAATGATTTGGTAGCAACAACACTTTCAATCTTATTATCTTTTACCAAAATGGTTTGATTTTGCAGAACCTGTCCGCTTTTGGTATCTAATAAAGAACCGCATTTAATAGCGATGGTTTTTTGTGCAGCTAATTGCAATAAAATAAAGCTGCAAAGAAGAGAGAAAATAATTTTGGTACGCATAAAAAATATTTATTGTCACAATATACAATTTATGCGATTGATTGTTCAGTCTTCCAATTCCAAACAATGATAGCCGGCTTGTTGTAAAATACTTGAAATATAAGCAGTAGCGAGGTTTGGCGTAACGATACGCAGGATTTTATCCTCATCATTCAGATCAACATTCCATTTGATGATGCCTTCCAATGTTTTTAAGAAAGGAGATAATTTTCTTATCTCCTTTTTATCTGTAATGTTTGTTTTGAATACTAAAATAGGCATAGCAGTAAGTTTATGGATTATTCTGCGCCGGCAGTATTTTCTGTATTGTTTTTACGCGTAAAACATTTGTGTTTCCATTCGGCTTTAAATTTTTCTCTTTCTTCCTCATTCATGCTTTCCCATTTTTCACGCATTTTATTTTTCCATGCATGAGCACGATGACCTTTTTTAAATCCACCGAATAAAATTTTAGCTAATACAAATAGACCAGCTGCTTGCCAGAAGCTGATGATTTTTATACCACTTACTGCTGCAACTAAAACAGTGTTCCATAAAAACATCAATAACCAAATGGCCAATGTTGCAAATCCGATGCCCAACAGAATAAATCCTGCTATTTTAGGGCCTTTAAATCTTCTGTTCATCATAAATATTTTTGTTTAATAATTTAATAATTCATCTTTCAATGTTTGCAATCGTTCTCTCAAATACAATACAGGATAGCGTTTGCGTGATAATAAAGTATTGATCGAGTCTCCTGTTTGTGCTGAGATCTCTTTAAATGAAATGCCTTCCAACTCATTTAATACAAATACATTTTTTTGATCTTCGGGTAATTCCTTCAATGCATTGGTGAGCTCTTCCCAAAACAAGGAACGCAAATATTCTGTTTCCGGATTATCGTTGGTATCAAAAAATAATTCAGCCCAATTAAAGGATTCTTCATCCGCATTTACATAAATGTCATCCAACAATTCATTCTTATGTTTACGTTTCCGATCGGTTATTTTATTTCTGGCCACGGTAAACAACCAGGCTGTTAATTGTTCAATGGGTTGTGTATTTCCGATGAATTGATAAAACACATCCTGCAAAATATCTTCTGCATCTGCCTCATTGCTTACACGCTTACGAATGAATCCCAGCAAGCGTTTGCTGTAATCATTAATTACCTGTGTAATATTGCGCTTTTGCTTTTCTGCCATTGCCTTTTGTAAAGAGATTGCCGCATTCATCTTATTAAGGAAGACGTATAGGGCTTTTGAATATTGTATAAAGAGAAAAATATTTTTTGAAAGAAAACAAAATAACCTTTGACTTACATTCTTAGCTTTATACAAATTAAATATACTATTTTATGCGAAGCTTAATATTGCACATGCACATATCATTAGATGGTTTTGTTGCAGGATTGAATGGTGAATTGAATTGGATAACAATTAATGAAGAAATATTTGATTTTGTTGGAATGATGACTGATAAAGCCGATACCGGCGTTTATGGAAGAAAAACATATGAAATAATGCAAGCGTATTGGCCAACTGCGGCAGATAAGCCCAATGCAACCAAACACGATAAAGAACATGCAGTATGGTATAAAAATTCTGCTAAAATTGTTTTATCTAAAACAATGAATGATGAAAGTTTTAGCAATACTTCTTTTATTAAAGAAAATATAAGAGATTATTTTAATCAGCTTAAAAATACAAAAGGGAAAAATATGATCATTTTTGGTAGCCCTTCTGCTGCTGAATCTTTGTTAACAGAAGGATTGATTGATGAATTGATGCTTTTTGTGAACCCGATTATTTTAGGAAAGGGCATCTCTTTATTTCAAAAAAATAATGAAACAATAAAACTGAAATTGATTGAATCTAAAGTTTTTGAATGCGGTGTAATTCTATTGCATTATGCAAGACCTTGATTAATTTATTAAGGCTTGATTGATAGACTGATTAATAATCTTGCACAATTCTTTCAATTCATTTTCGGTAATACTTAATGGTGGTGCTACTCGCATACAATTGGCAGCAAATAAAAACCAATCGGTGATCAATCCGTTTTTAATGCATTGTTGAATCACTTTATGATTGGTATCAAAACTATCAAATTCAATAGCCATCCATAATCCACAACTTCTTTTTGTAATAATTTTAGAGTGATGAATGCTTTCTTGTAAAAATTGCTCTTTCTTTTTTACTGAATCAAGATAATTTTCATTCAATAAAACTTCCAAGGCTGCTTTGCCTGCAGCACAGGAAACAGGATGCCCTCCGAATGTAGTAATATGCCCTAAAACAGGGTCGTATGTTAATGTGTTCATTAATTTTTTATCAGCTATAAATGCACCCAATGGCATACCGCCACCCAATGCCTTGGCTAATAATAAAATATCCGGTATTACATCAAATTGCTGAAACGCCCACAGAGAGCCGGTTCTACCGAAACCACTTTGTATCTCATCGAATATCAATAACACACAATTATCATCACATTTTTTTCTTATTTGTTGTAACCATTCTTTTGTTGGTGCAATAATTCCTGCTTCAGCTTGCACTACTTCAACAATAACACAAGCAGTGTTTTGATCAATTAATTCAATGGCTTCTTCACTTCCAAAATCAACATGATATACGTCCGGCAATAAAGGACGAAAAGCATTACGCCAATATTCATCACCCATTAAACTTAAAGCACCTTGTGTGCTGCCATGATAAGATTTATTGCACGCAATTATTTTTGAACAATTGGTAACACGCTTTGCTAATTTCATAGCCCCCTCTGTTGCTTCTGTTCCGCTGTTGGTGAAATAAACACAATTCAAGCTCGATGGTAAATTATCCGTCAGCAGTTTTGCATAAGCCACTTGCGGTTGTTCAATAAATTCGCCATACACAATCAAATGCATGAATTTTGCAGCTTGTTGGTGAACTGCCTCAAGTACTTTCGGATGACTATGGCCAATATTTGCCACACTAAATCCCGAGATCGCATCAAAATATTTTTTTCTTTCAACATCAAATAAATAAACACCTTCAGCTTCCACCATTTCGATGCCAATAGGTGCAGCAGAAGTCTGTGCCACATGATTGAGGAATAATTGTTTGTTAGAAATTCCGCTCATTATATTTCCATTACTCGATTTAAAGTTCGAAATTCGAAAACAAAATTCGTTTATTTATGGCAATCATCCTTCCGGTATTAGATAAACATCCGCAATTCGGACAAAATTGTTTTGTAGCACCCAACGCAACTATTGTTGGTGATGTGATAATGGGTGATAATTGCAGTGTATGGTTTAATGCAGTTGTTCGCGGTGATGTGCATTATATTAAAATAGGCAACAAAGTAAATATTCAGGATGGCGCAGTCATTCATTGCACTTATGAAAAACATCCAACTAATATTGGTAATAATGTTTCTATTGGGCATAATGCATTGGTGCATGGATGTACCGTGCGTGATAATGTGTTGATTGGAATGGGATCAATTGTAATGGACAGATGTATTATTAATAGCAATTCCATTATTGCTGCAGGTTCTGTTGTGTTGGAAGGAACGGTGGTGGAAGCAGGAAGTATTTATGCAGGCGTACCTGCAAAAAAAGTAAAAGATGTTTCGCAGGAATTAATTCACGGAGAAATTGATCGCATCTCTAATAATTATGTGAAATATGCATCTTGGTTTGAGCAATTTAATGAAAGCCCTAAAAAATAAATTATGAAAAAAATATGGTGGTTAATAGTAATCATGTTTGCATTTAGCTCTTGCAGCATTTTTATGAAAAAAAGAAACAGCACGCCCATTGGTCCGGAAATAGTAATGAAATATTTTGATGCCAATAATAAACCAACAGGGTATAAGCCTAAGACCAAAAAAGAAATGCAGGAATATAAAAGTGTTGTAACACAGATAAAACAGGATCAAAAATTATTGATCAGAAAAGAAGCGATTTCTAATTATTAATCATACAACTCAGTGCCTGTGTGTATTTTGTAAACCTAAACATGAAATGCTTTGTCAGCTTGAGGCTCTCGAAAAGCTTTAACTCCAATCATTTTCTTTCATGCTTTCCATGATCGTTAAATAACTGATATAACGCTCTTCGGAAATTGTTCCTGCATTCACTGCAGCTTTTACTGCACAGCCGGGTTCATTAAAATGCATACAATTATTAAACTGACAATTATTCACTAATTTTCTCATCTCCGGAAAATAGCCGCTTAATTCTTGTTTGGTAATATCTACTAATCCTAATTCACGAATGCCTGGTGTATCAATAATTCTTCCGCCAAATGGTAAATCAAACATTTCTGCAAAAGTGGTACTGTGCATGCCTTTACCACTCCATTCACTCACTTCTAATATCTTCAATTGCAATTCCGGAAAGATAGTATTGATAAAAGTTGATTTACCTACACCGCTATGTCCGCTTAATAATGTGGTCTTATCTTTTAGTAAATTTTTTATCTCATCTACACCTTTGTTTTCTATAACACTTGCCAATACTACTTTATAGCCGATCTTTTCATAAATGGATTGTAACAATTCAAATTTTTCTAATTCTTTCTTTTTATAAATATCCGCTTTATTAAAAACAATGATCGCCGGTACATGATATATTTCACAAGCCACTAAAAAGCGATCGATAAAACCTTGCGATGTTTTTGGATCTTTCAAAGTTGCAAACAAAACGCTTTGGTCTAAGTTGGATGCAACGATATGATGTTGGTGTTTGTTATGCGGACTCACTCTTGCCACATAATTTTTTCTTTCAATAATTGAGGTGATGGTTGTGGTATGTTCCAATTCGTTTTCTAATTCCATTTCAACTTCATCGCCTACAGCAATGGGATTGGTTGATGTAATGCCATCAATCTTCAACACACCTTTAATACGTGCATTGAAAACCTTGCCACCATTGGTTTTGGCGATATACCAACTACCGGTAGATTTATAGATTAATCCTTTCATTGCATTACGAAGATAGGATGGAAGATGTTTTAAGGGAATTTTTTAAATAAAGTCAATCTTAAGATTATTTCAATGATAATCAAAATCAATCCTGCCAATAAAAAATTAATAAACTCATCTGTATAACGATTGTAAGAAGTAAGTTGTACTTTATTTTTTTCTAATTGATTAATGCTTGCATAAATTTTCTTTAATGCTTCATTATCGGTTGCATGAAAATATTGTCCGCCTGTTTCTGTTGCTAATTCTTTTAACAAAGCTTCATTAAATTCTAATTTCTTTTTTTGAGTGGTAGTGCCAAAGGCAGATTGCACTTGTACATCCATTTCTTTTTCACTACCTACGCCAATCGTATACACTTTAATGCCATATAATTTAGCCATGTTCTTGGCAATATCCGGTGGTATTACGCCGCCAAAATCAACGCCATCGGTTAATAAAATAATGACTTTGCTTTTCGATTTGCTTTCTTTCAATCTGTCAACACTTGTTGCTAATCCGCTACCAATTGCAGTTCCTTCGTCTTGTAAATAACCATTGGTAATGGTGTTGATTTGATTCAATACTGTATTATGATCTGTTGTAACCGGACATAAAGTAAAACTCTGACTACTGAATATTACCACACCAATTCTATCACCCGGTCTGCTTTGTACAAAATCTTTCGCCACTGCTTTAGAAGCTTCTAACCTACTCGGCTGAAAGTCTTGCTCCGTCATGCTTCCACTGATATCCAAACACAAAACAATATCAATGCCTTCTCCCTCTGTTTGTTGTTCGGTAAATTTTTTTTGTGGTCTTGCCGATGCAATAATTAAACAAATCAATCCTAAACATCTTAAGGAAAATGGTATGTGACGCAATCTTGTTTTCCAATTACCGGTATTTTGTAAAAAATGAGTAGTGGTGATGGTAAACGATGCCGTTTGTTTGTTGTTTGTTTTTATATACCAATACAACATGTAGGGCACTACCAATAATAATGGCAAGAACCATGGATAGGCAAAACTATTATGCGTTAACCAATCACTCAGCATTTTTATTTTGTTTGATAGTGTATTGATAAATAGTTTGTACAAATGTTTTTGCAGTAATAAATGCATCTTGGCATTCATCTTTTGAAGGAATATACTTTGCAAATTTCACTGCATCACTTAATCTTAGTAATTGAAAATATTTTACCTGCATCGGCTCAGAGCCGATTTTATTTTTTACCAATAAAATGTATTCGTCTGTTGTTTTATCGTAAGAATGAATATTCAATTGTTCATCAGAAAATTCTCTGCAGATATTGATTAAATCGGTAAATAATAGCTTATATTGATTTAATTCTTCTAATTCTTTTTGTTGCAGTTTTTCGATTTCTTTTAAAATATCATCAATACTGAACGATCTTATTTTTTGCTTCGGCACTTTTTCTCTTTTTCTGAAATATTGAATGATCAAATAAAGCAGTATTGCTGAAATGATTGCTGCAGCTGCAATTTCGCCGATGAATAACCAATCTGCTTCTTTTTTTACTTCAATAATCTCTTTAATATCATGATAGTCTTTCAAATTAGAAACATCAACAGGTAAAACAGTAATGGCGATTGAATCGGTGATTATTTTTTGTGTTGAATTGAAAGTAATGGTAAGCGAAGGTATCTTCCAATAACCCGAATCGAATGAAGTAAGAATAATTTTTTGCAGATAAGAAACACTTCCTTCAATGGTAATAGTATCAATAGGCAATCGTTGAAGAATCTCAAAATGATTGAATGAATCCGGCAAATTAAACCATTGATTGATCTGTGTAGAAGCTTCAGCATCGCTTATTTTTATTTGTAAAGTAATTGGTTCACCTAATAATATTTTATCTCTGTCAACAGTAGCAGATATTTTTTGAGAAAATGAAGTGAATAGTGAAAAGTGAATAGTGAAAATCAATAAAATGATTTTCAACAATCGACTATTAACTATTGACCATTGACTATTGACTATCCTCATGCTCGTTTAATAAAAAATTGTTGCAAAGCTTTTACGTAATCTTGTCCCGTTGCTATTTGTAAAAGATCAGCACCCGCTTTTTTAAAAGTTTGTTGTGCATCAGTTTGTATTTTTAAAAATTGTTGCTGATAATAATATTTAACCATCGTATCATTGCTGTCTAACCAAATTGTTTCATTTGTTTCTGCATCTTTTGTTTGCATTAATCCAATATTCGGTAATACAGCATCATTTTTATCGAATACCTGAACACCGATCACATCATGTTTCTTGGCTGCCACACGCAATGCTTCGTGATAACCTTCATCGGCAAAATCACTCAAAATAAACACAATGCTTTTATGGCGGGTGATATTATTCAAAAACTGCAAAGCCCTTACGAGATTGGTTTGTGTTGATTTTGGTTTGAACGTTAATAACTCACGAATCATATACAACACATGCTCTCTTCCTTTTGAAGATGGAATATATTTCTCCACTGCATCTGTAAAAAATAATAAACTTGTTTTATCATTATTGTTTAATGCGCTGAAAGCAAGCACAGCACAAATTTCTGTCATCAATTCTTTTTTACTTTGTTGATGAGTTCCAAAAAAACTACTGGCACTTGCATCAACCAAAATATAAACACTCAATTCTCTTTCTTCTTCAAAAATTTTACTATAAGTGCCGTTCATTCTGGCGCTTACATTCCAATCAATAAAACGAATATCATCACCGGCACTGTATTCTTTCACTTCTTTAAACAACATACCTCTTCCTTTAAATGCTGAATGATATTCACCCGTAAATAAATGATTGGTCAGTCTTTTACTTTTAATTTCTAATTCACGCACTTTACTTCCAATACTTAATAAAGTATTGTCTGATGGTTCTATTTTTTTTTCTTTAATTTTTTTTCGAAAGAAAAACATTGTTACGTTTTATTCAGTCATCTATTACTATGGAACTTGAATAGCTCTCAAAATATCATCAATCAAATTTTCTGTATTTACATTTTCTGCTTCTGCTTCGTAAGTCAAACCAATTCTATGTCGCATCACATCTTTTGCAATGGCTTTAATATCATCGGGAATAACAAAACCACGACCATTCATAAATGCATATGCTTTTGCAGCTAATGCTAAATTGATACTTGCACGTGGCGATGCGCCATAATTAATGAAACTTTTTATTTTATGTAATCCGTAATCATCAGGAAAACGAGTTGCAAAAACAATATCAATAATGTATTGCTCTATCTTTTCATCCATATATACTTGTTTCACCAATGCTCTTGCATCCATAATTTCTTTGGTACTCACAATCTTTGAAATGCTTGCTGTATCTGTATCCTGCACTTGTCTGCGTATAATCAATTGTTCTTCTTGTTTAGATGGATAACCCACAATGATCTTCAACATAAAACGATCAACCTGTGCTTCGGGTAATGGATAAGTGCCTTCTTGTTCCAAAGGGTTTTGTGTAGCTAATACTAAAAATGGTTCTTGCAATAAATAAGTTTGTTCGCCGATGGTTACTTGTTTTTCCTGCATCGCTTCTAATAATGCACTTTGCACTTTTGCAGGCGCACGATTTATTTCATCTGCTAAGATAAAATTGGCGAAGATGGGTCCTTTGCGAACGGTAAATTCATTTTTAGATTGATTATAGATCATTGTTCCAACAACATCAGCAGGTAATAGATCGGGTGTAAATTGAATGCGACTGAATTTTGCATCAATGGCTTGTGATAACGATTTAATGGTTAAGGTTTTAGCCAATCCCGGAACACCCTCCAATAAAACATGTCCATTACTTAATAAGCCGATCAATAAACGATCTACCATATATTGCTGACCTACAATTATTTTACTAAGCTCAGTTCTTATCTTTTCAATAAATACTGAACTGTATTTTATTTTTTCGTTGAGAAGTTGAATGTCTGCCGCCGTTTGCATGAAATATATTTTTCGTGAATGTACAAAGGTTATGATTAGCTGAATTTATAAAATAAGAAATTGGCATTTTTTTATGTTGCTTCAGTAATTCAATATCTTTGCAGCCTATGGCAAAATTTGCACATGATGTGGTTGTGCCCGATGAACAAAGCAACCTAACTAAGAAAGAACAAGTAGCTAAGATGTTCGACAGCATTGCATTTAAGTACGATTTTATGAATCGTTTTTTAAGCGCAGGCATTGATGTTCGATGGAGAAAAAAAGCAATCAAAGAATTAAAAGCGATCCAACCGAAGATAATTTTAGATGTAGCAACCGGTACAGCTGATGTTGCTTTGATGACTTATAAAATATTGCATCCCGAAAAAATAATTGGCATCGATATCAGTGAAGGCATGTTGGATCTGGGCAGAAAAAAAATTGAACAATTGCAATTACAAAACTCTATTGAATTACAAAAAGGAGATAGCGAGATCATTCATTATACAGATAATAGTTTTGATGCAATTACCGTTGCATTTGGTGTAAGAAATTTTGAAAATTTAGAAAAGGGGTTGAAAGAAATGCACCGTGTTTTAAAGCCCGGTGGAAAATTGGTGGTCTTGGAATTTTCTAAACCCAAACAAGGTTGGTTTAAAGGATTTTATCAATTTTATTTAAAAATTGTAGCGCCAAGTTTTGTACAAATGTTTTCATCCGATAAAAAAGCTTATCAATATTTAAATGATAGTGTACAGGCTTTTCCCGAAGGACAAAACTTCGTGAATATTATGCAGGGAGCGGGTTTCAGCCAAACTTATTTAAAACCATTAACATTAGGTATTTGCACCGTTTATTGCGGAACTAAATAGTTTTTGGCGGTTCATAAAACATACTATTCAAGAACCTTTTACGTTTTTTAAGAAAATTTAAAGGGTAACTGAAGTATATTGCATACGATTATATCCATTCAAATAAATCAGCGCACATATTTCTAATTTCTACCCGATTTTTTAAAACCAATTTCAGTCATTAATTCATTGTAGTTGTTGCGCAATAAAATAATATTATTTATATGTATTCTTTTGGCAGGTGTTGCATCATTTGCACAAGTGGAACAGTATCGCCCATTTCACGATGATCTTCCTTATTATTTTGGGTTAACACTTAATTATAACTCATCATCATTACATGCAAGTAAGTCGAATTATTTTTTACAGAACGATAGTATTTTAACAGCATATGCAGGTTCCAGCGGCGGTATGGCTTTGGGTTTATTGGCAACTGCAAGAATTGGTGACCATTTACAATTTAGAGTAAACCCGCAATTGATTATCGGTGGTTCACGTTACTTCAATTATACTTTAGGAAGTCCGGCATTGGGTGAAGATGTTCATCAGCAAAAAATATTACCTACTACTATTGTAAGTTTTCCATTTCATTTTAAATTTAATTCTGACAGGATAGGAAATTTCAGAACATATTTGTTATACGGGATAAAATATGATATTGATCTGGCGAGTAACTCTTCTGCACGCAATGCAGATGATATGATTAAATTAAAAGCAGGCGATTTTGGAATTGAAGGTGGTATTGGTTTTAATTTCTTTTTGCCATTTGTAACACTATCTCCTGAAATTAAATTCAGTTTCGGATTGACCGACCTGCATCAATATGATCCGGCTTTAAAATATTCCAATGTTTTTGAAAAAATTCAATCAAGAATGATTGTATTCTCGCTTCATTTTGAAGATTGATTAAAATTCAAAATCTCTTCTGGCAATATTCCATCTCAACCCAAACGTGTAAAAGAAGTCGTTGATGGAAGATTTATTAATGATATTATAGGTTTGGTAAGAAGTATTTCCTTCAATAAAAAAATTCGGCATTAATTCAAATGATAAAGTGAAAGAAGCCAATAAACTTTTTACCAATTGCCCTGCACCAATAAACACACCATAATCTTGTGTTCTGGTATTATAACTTCTGAAAATATTAGCACCAAAATTTTTTCCGGCTGTATCTATACCTTGTTCATGATAAAATAATTTTGCTGTTGCATACCATTTTCGTGCAGGTTGATATTTTAAAATAGCAATTACTTCTCTGAAATTTGCACCTAATGGATGCGCCAATGGCTGATTATAATTAGTAAATCCGGTGCTGCTGTCTTGATTGGTATATGTATATGGACGAACAATATTTCCTTCCACTTGAAGGTCTAAATTTTTAATGCCTAATGCATCTATATATTTAAATCCTAATTGCGCTCCTTGTTTATTTTCCCAACTGCCTCTGCTATAATGCAAAATTTCGCTTGCAAGGAATTCGTTGAACTCTAATTGACCGTATAATTGAACATTCTTTAAAGCATTCCACTTGAAATCGAAGCCTATATTGGTTTTGCCGGCAATGCCATAATCCTGTTCCAATGCTTTGTAAAATAAAATCGGATTTAAATAACCGATCTTAAAACCATCCGATCCATTCTCCATCACATTTTCATACAAACCAATATTCAAACGTTTGGTGATCTGCCAACTTAAATGATGTATCGCTAAAAAATTATTTGGCAAGGATTGATGTAAGCTTTGAACAGCATGTATAAATGGTGCAGTTGTTTGCGCAACAATGGTTTCGTAATGTATTCTTCCCAAATGTGTAGCAAAACGTAAATACAAATAATTACTACTGAAATCACTCAGGAATAAACTTCTGTAACCATTGCCGATGAATAATTTGTCGTATGCAAATTGCAAATCAAAAAATTTACCGGTATTTAAACTGATACCGCCTCTGCCATTAAAATAATCATAACCTGTAACACTGTAAGATTTAAAAAAACCCTGACCGGGCAATGCATTATTCTGCGTAACAAAATCTTGCACGTATTGCGGATCTCTTTCCTGATTATCTGATAAGTAAGTATAGAAACCGAGCTTTTTTCCAATTTGTCCTCTTATTAAAATGCCTCTTGTATTGATAAAAATATTTTCACTGTTTTGTGTGCTTTTACCTGATTGTATATTGATAACGGGATCAACTACCAATGAAAAATCTTTTTCTCTTAATGCATACAAATGATAAGCAGTGGTAAAGACGCCTTGATAATTTGGATTTCGAATAGAATTAAAATTGTATGCGGGACTAATGGTCCAATCTGCATTGGTCTTTAAAAAACTTTCAATATTGGATCGATCAATTTTTGATAAGGATAAATCAGAAGATTTTGTTTGATATCCTGCATAAATATGTTCAACTCTTTGCGTGATGATTTGTCGGTTGAAAGGCTTAACAGTTGTGAATCTCAGTACAGAATCATTCCTTAATTTAATATCCAATCTGTCAATTAAATTATATTGTTTATCACTCAAACTTATATAATCCGATTGACCCTTGGAAAGAAAAGGCAACACAAAAAAGCAAATGGCGATGATGGATTTAATAAATTGCATCAGATTCATTTTTCAAAAATACTATAAATGCACACTTACATTATTAAAGATACCTGCATTGTTAATGAAGGCAATAAAATATACGGCGATATTTTGTTAAAAGAGGGAAGAATTGAAAAGATTGCTGCTTCCATTTATACAAAAGAAAAATCTATTGAAATAAACGGGCAAGATCAGTTTGTATTGCCCGGTGTAATTGACGATCAGGTTCATTTCCGAGAACCGGGCTTAACGCATAAAGCCAATATTTATACAGAATCAAAAGCAGCAGTAGCGGTAGGTACAACCAGTTTTATGGAAATGCCCAATACCAATCCGCCGGCATTTACGCAGGAATTATTAGAAGATAAATACAACATCGCAAAACAAAGTTCATTGGCAAATTACTCATTCTTCATGGGCACATCGAATGATAATTATGAGGAAGTGATGAGAACCAATACAAAGAAAAATGAAGTTTGTGGTGTAAAAATATTTATGGGTTCTTCCACCGGAAATTTATTGGTAGATAATCCATTGGCATTAGATAAAATTTTTGCCGGCAGCGAGTTATTGATCGCTACGCATTGCGAAGAAGAAAGAATGATACGAGATAATCTGGAAAAGATAAAAAAAATAAAATCTGTTTTAGAACCATCGGATCATCCCATTATCAGAAATGAAGAAGTATGTTTTGAATCATCTTTTAAAGCCATTCAGTTCGCCAAAAAGCACAATAGTCGATTACATATTTTGCATATTTCAACAGAAAAAGAATTGCAGTTATTTACCAATTTAATCCCTTTGGAAGATAAAAAAATCACTGCTGAAGTGTGTGTGCATCATTTACATTTTACCAGTGATGATTATGCAAGATTGGGTAATCAAATAAAATGCAATCCGGCCATTAAATCTCCCAAAAACAAAGAAGCTTTGTGGAAAGCCCTGCTGGATGGGCGTTTGGATGTGATTGCCACCGACCATGCACCGCATACATGGGAAGAAAAAAATGAACCATACGAAAAAGCTCATGCCGGTTTACCATTGGTGCAGCATTCATTATCATTAATGTTGTATTATGTGCAGCAGGGGAAAATTAGTTTAGAAATGGTTGCAGAAAAAATGAGCCATGCTGTAGCAAAATGTTTTGAGATAAAAGAAAGAGGATTTATTCGAGAAGGCTATTTTGCCGATCTGGTAATGGTTGATATGAATCAATCAACAACAGTTAGCAAAGAAAATATTTTATATAAATGTGGATGGAGTCCTTTAGAAAGATTTACGTTCCCGGCTGTTATCACCAATACTTTTGTAAACGGTCATAAAGTTTATGGAAATGGTGTCTTTGATGAATCTCAATGGGGACAAAGAATTCTTTTCAATAGATAGTTGCAAATGATATGATTATAGATAAAATCACAATTCAAGATCTTTCGATTTTTCATAACGATGAAGAGCAATCTGTTTTTCATCACCTCAATTTTACACAAACAAGTAGTGGAAGAGAGTGGTTGCGGTATTTTTTAAGTACACCTTTAGAAACAGTTGAAAAAATTAAAGAAACACAAAATATTATTAAAAGAATTTTATCTGTTCACGAACAATGGCCGGTTAAAATATCTAATGGAACCGTCATGGTTATTGAGCGTTTTTATGAAACAGCCATTGATGCTTTGCCTTCACATCCCAATGCTGTCAATACTTTCATTTATCAGATCACCAATGCATCTGATTATTCCATTGCTAAATATTCTGTTACGCATTTCATTGATTTTGTACAGGGATTAAATGAGTTGATGTATGTATTGTGTGATGAAAATAATCCCAAGCTATTAAAAAATATTATCGGAAGAGTTGATCAATTATTACAAAGACCCGATATAGTTGATATGTTGGCATATAAAAAATCGCAACCATTATCAGCCATAAAAATTTTACAATATGCCAACTTTATCAGAAATCATTTTAAACAGCAGTCTTTAGAATTGATTGAAACTTACAGTAAACTCGATGCTTATTACAGCATGGCAATAGCTTGTAAAAGATATGAATATTGTTTTCCGGAAGTGATGGTGAGTGATGAGCCGAAATTATCAGCTACACAATTATTTCATCCTTTACTACAGACACCCGTGGCTTATGATATTGATTTGCGTAAAGAACATAATTTTTTATTTTTAACCGGCGCAAATATGGCGGGTAAAAGCACTTTTATTAAAGCGGTTGGTTTGTCAACTTATCTCGCACATATCGGGATGGCTGTTCCTGCAAAGCAGATGCAATTGAGTTTGTTTGACGGATTATTAAGCAATATTAATGTGGTAGATAATATTGTAAAAGGTGAGAGCTATTTTTTTAATGAAGTGCAACGAATTAAAAATACCATCGAAAAGATTAGTGATGGCAAGAAATGGTTGATATTAATTGATGAATTATTTAAAGGCACTAATGTGCAGGATGCCATGAAATGTAGTACTACAGTGATTGAGGGCTTACGCAAGATGAGCAATGCCTTATTTATTTTATCTACGCATTTATATGAAATTGGAGATGGGTTAAAACAATATTCTAATATTCAATTCCGCTATTTTGAAACAACTGCAACGGATGATCAGCTCGTTTTTAATTATCAATTGAAAGAAGGTATCAGCAATGATCGGCTCGGTTATTTAATTTTAAAGAAAGAAGGGGTGGTGGATATTTTAAATAAATTATAATTTCTCTCTAAATCTTTCTTATTTTTAATACGCATATATAACTCCACTTTGTTGATGTTCTTGTTGCAGCACAAGAGTGCGACGCAAGTAAAGCATCATAGTATTACCATTGTTTGTTCAATAAAAATTACATTATGCTTGTCAAAACCTTTGGCAGTGCGGTTTACGGTGTGGAAGCCATTGCAATAACTATTGAAGTGAATGTTAGTAACGGACAAGGTTATCATATTGTTGGTTTGCCCGATAACGCCGTAAAAGAAAGTTTGCAACGCATTGAAGCTGCCATTAAAACAAATGATTATGCCATGCCTCGTACAAAAATTGTTGTAAATATGGCACCGGCTGATATTAGAAAAAGTGGATCTGCATTTGATTTATCGATTGCTATTGGTGTGTTGGGGGCGAGTGAACAAATTGAAAATGCAGAAGCGTTGAAAGAGTATGTCATTATGGGTGAATTAAGTTTAGATGGAACCGTTCAACCCATTAAAGGCGCATTGCCCATTGCCATTCAAACAAGGCGTGATGGTTTTAAAGGATTGATTGTTCCAAAACAAAATGCACGTGAAGCGGCGATGGTAAATAACATTAATGTATATGGCGTAGAACATTTGAATGATGTAGTTGAATTTTTTAAAAATGAAAATAGTTTGCAACCATTGATCATTAATACAAGAGAAGAATTTTTTACCAATCAATACGATTTTGAATTTGATTTTAATGATGTAAAAGGACAAGAAAATATTAAACGTGCTTTAGAGATTGCAGCAGCAGGTGGGCATAATGCAATATTAATTGGTCCGCCGGGTGCCGGCAAAACCATGCTGGCAAAGCGTTTGCCAACTATATTGCCACCATTGAGTTTGCATGAAGCATTGGAAACAACCAAAATTCATAGTGTTGCGGGAAAATTACCGGAAAATGCATCACTGATTTCTAAGCGACCGTTTCGTTCGCCGCATCATACCATTTCTGATGCAGGATTAATTGGTGGTGGCAGTATTCCGCAGCCCGGCGAAATTTCATTGGCACATAATGGCGTTTTGTTTTTAGATGAATTGCCTGAGTTTAAAAGAACAGTATTGGAAGTGATGCGTCAACCGATGGAAGAAAGAAGAGTAACCATTTCCCGTGCAAAAGTAGCATTGGATTTTCCTGCCAATTTTATGTTGATCGCTTCCATGAATCCATGCCCTTGCGGATTTTATAATCATCCGGAAAAAGAATGTACTTGTCCGCCGGGTGCTGTTCAAAAATATTTGAATAAAATATCCGGTCCGTTATTAGATCGCATTGATCTGCATGTAGAAGTTACGCCGGTTGCGTTAACAGAATTAAGTAATAATAATAACAAAGGAGAAGATTCATCTTCCATTCGAGCAAGAGTCATTAAAGCAAGAGAAATACAAACTGAGCGATATAAAAATAATGAAGGCATTTATGCCAATGCACAGATTAGTAGTAAAATGTTACGGGAAATTTGTGTGATTGATCATATTGGTGAAGCACTTTTAAAGAAAGCGATGGAAAGATTGAATTTAAGTGCACGTGCTTACGATAGAATTTTAAAAGTGAGCAGAACCATAGCAGACCTCAGTTTCAGCGAAAGCATAAAGCCTGAACATTTAGCCGAAGCCATACAGTATAGAAGTTTAGACAGAGAAGGATGGGCAGGGTGAGTTACACACAAGGCTCCATTCTGCAAAAGCGGCTGTATAATTTTTCGTAACGCGGAACAATATTAGAAATATCAAACAACAAAGCTTGTTCATATGCTTGTTGTTTCATCTGTTGTAATAATTTTTCATCTTTTAAAATAGTAATGGCATAATTACTCATTGCTTTTACATCGCCTACATTGGCCATAAATCCTGTTTTGCCATGAATATTTATTTCAGGTAATCCCCCTGAGTTAGAACTGATCACAATTACTTTAGCTGCCATAGCTTCTAATGCACTCAATCCAAAACTTTCGTATTCACTTGGCAATAAAAAAATATCACTCACCGCCATAATTTCTTCCATCTGTTCCTGCTTTCCTACAAAACGCACATCATCAATCACACCTAATGTTCTTGCTAACTCTTCAATGGCGTGCCTTTCGGGGCCATCACCTACCATTAATAATTTAGCAGGTAATTCTTTTCTCACTTCAGCAAAAATTTTCATTACATCATCTACACGTTTAACTTTTCTGAAATTGGAAGCATGTACCAAAATGCTTTCGCCATTCGGTGCAATTACTTTTTTAAATGCATCAAAAGGTTTTTTATTGAATCTGGATACATCCACAAAATTGGTAATTACTTCAATGTCTTTTGTAATATGAAAATTCTTCAAAGTCTCTTCTCTCAGATTCTCTGATACAGCAGTAATGGCATCACTTTCATTAATAGAAAAAGTTACAACAGGTTCATAAGTTTTATCTCTTCCAACCAGTGTAATATCTGTTCCGTGTAAAGTAGTAATTACAGGAATATTTCTTCCTGTTTTATGTTTTACAATTTGCTTGGCCATATAAGCAGCACTTGCATGCGGAATTGCATAATGCACATGTAGCAGATCAAGATCATGATTTGAAATAACATCCACCATGGTACTGGCCAATGCCACTTCATAAGGCGGATAGTCGAATAAAGGATATGTTGGTACACGAACTTCGTGATAAAAAATATTGGTATTAAAAACATTTAAACGAACCGGTTGCTGATAAGTAATGAAATGCACCTGATGACCTTTATCTGCCAATGCTTTTCCCAACTCAGTTGCCAATACACCGCTACCACCAAATGTAGGATAGCAAACAATTCCAATACGCATATAAGAAAGTTATGAGTTATGGGTTATATCTTATAAGTTTAAAACAAAGAAACTTATAACAAAATACCCTTAGATTTATTAATACGAAGTAACAACTATTTCATCATTCAGTCCAATCCTTTCATCAATCCTTATTATTTCATAACAAACATTATATTTATAGCATGAAAAAATTATTACTGCTTATTACAATTATTCCGTTTATCGGGAAAACACAAACAGAAGATTCTGTCTTCATTAAAAGAATAGCTGATGAAATTTTAACTAATGGAAAAGCTTATGATCTGTTGTATCAACTCACCAAACAAGTGGGTGGAAGATTAGCAGGTTCTCCGCAATTTGCAAAAGCTGTGCAATGGGGTAAAGTTTCTATGAAAGCAATGGGTGCCGATACTGCTTATTTGCAGGAGTGTATAGTTTCTCATTGGGTGCGTGGCGGAAAAGATAAGGCAGTAATTGTTGAAGTAGATCATATAAAACAAACAAAAAATTTGGATGCGTTGGCATTGGGTAATTCATTAGGAAGTAACGGAAAACCTGTTATTGCAGAAGTGATGGCTGTTAAGGATTTTAATGAATTTGAAAAAAGAAAAGATGAAGTGAAAGGCAAGATTGTATTTTTTAATTATCCGTTCAATCCAACTTATATATCACCGGGAAAAGCTTATGGCGAAACAGGTGTGTATAGAAGAAGTGCCGCAAGCCGTGCCGCCAAATATGGTGCTGTAGCAGTTTTGATCAGATCATTAAGCGGTTCTACAGATAATAATCCGCATACGGGTGTAATGGTGTATAATGATTCATTTCCTAAAATATCTGCTGCAGCATTAGGATTAAAAGATGCAGATGCATTGTATGAGCTATGCAAAAAATCTTCTGTAAAAGTTTCATTAACTACTTATGCAAAAATGTTACCTGATACTACAGGTTATAATGTGATAGGCGAATTAAGAGGAACAGAATTTCCGAATCAATATATAACTGTTGGCGGACATTTAGATAGTTGGGATGTGAATGAAGGCGCACAAGATGATGGTGCAGGTGTAGTACATACTATTGAAGTAATGCGTGCATTGAAAGCATTGGGTTATCATCCAAAACATACCATTCGTTTTGTATTGTTTGCCAATGAAGAGAACAGTAAAAATGGTATCGGGGGTGGAGAAAAATATGCAGCAGTAGCAAAAGAAAAAAATGAACAACACATTTTTGCCTTGGAAAGTGATGCAGGCGGATTTACACCAAGAGGTTTTGGTTTTAGTATGAGTGCTGCTCAATTGCAAAAGGTACAAACTTGGTTGCCATTATTACAACCTTACGGAACTGAGCATTTAGCAAATGGAGGTGGGGGCGCAGATATTGGACCTTTAGCAAAAAATTTAAAAACGCCATTGTCCGGATTGAATCCGGATGGTCAACGCTATTTTGATCTGCATCATTCAAGAGGTGATGTATTTGAAAATGTTAATAAAAGAGAATTATTGTTAGGTGCCGTTAATATGACGGGATTGATTTATTTGATTGATAAATATGGGTTGTAGAATATCTTGATAATTTTTATAAAAGCCCTGTAGAACACAGGGCTTTTATTTTAATATTAGGCTAATCAAATCATTTAACATCGCTTTAAAAAAAATTATTGCAGTTTGCGCTCTTATTTCAAACATTTTTTATTTGAAATTGTTTAAACCTGCATATGTATCTTAAACCCAAAGCCCTGCAAATACTGCTTTTGCTGTTTTTTATCATTATTTATTCCTTTGCAACAGCACAAACAAAATATACTGTAAGCGGATCAATAAAAGATAAAAAAACCGGTGAGCTTTTAATTGGTGCAAGTGTCAAAATTGATGAATTAAATATTGGCACAACATCAAATGCCTATGGTTTTTATTCTATCACTTATCCAAAAGGCAATTATACTTTATCTGTAAATTTTCAAGGATACCAATTAAGCACTCAAAGAATAAACGGTTCATCCAATCAACAAATTAATATTGAGTTGCAACAAATGGTCAACACTTTGGCCAATGTAGAAGTTGGTACTAAAAAGAAAAACGATAACATTACCAAAGCACAAATGGGTGTTGAAAAGATAAACATGCAGGAAGTAAATAAATTACCTGTATTGTTTGGAGAGCGAGATGTTTTAAAATCTATTCAATTATTACCCGGCATTAAATCTGCCGGAGAAGGCAATAGTGGTTTTTATGTGCGTGGCGGGGGGAGTGATCAAAATTTAATTTTATTAGATGAAGCACCGGTATATAACGCATCGCATTTGTTGGGTTTC
>CAIRTF010000085.1 GCA_903881425.1 uncultured Chitinophagaceae bacterium
AACAATATAGGAAGAAATTAAAAAAGAAAAAAAACATACAGAACAAGTTTTGTTGAATAAAAGCGATTGATTTTCATTAAACTTTATTACATTTCATTTTAAAACGATTGCTATGCAAAACTGGAGAATTAAAGCTTCCTTATTTTTGAACTATTTTGTTTTCGCGATTTTATTAAATAGTGTAGGCACTGTGATATTGCAAGCACAAAATAATTTTGGCGTAACACAAACTTCAGCATCCATTTTAGAAGCGTTTAAAGATCTGAGTATTGCCATCGTTTCTTTTTTAATTTCTTCCTATATTGTTCGTATCGGTTATAAAAGATCGATGTTGATTGCATTGGGCTTTGTAACATTGGTTTGTTTTGCCATGCCTTTCACTGCCAGTTTTTTAATGACCAAATTATTATTTGCCGCAGTAGGCAGCAGTTTTGCATTGATTAAGATGTCTGTGTACAGCACCATCGGTTTAGTAACAAAAGATGAAAAAGAACATATCAGTTTGATGAATTTTATTGAGTCATTTTTTATGGTGGGTATTTTGACCGGCTATTTTATTTTCAGTTCATTTGTAGATAATAATAATCCGCAATCAACATCCTGGCTGAAAGTATATTATTTATTAGGCGCTCTTTCCTTGATAGCTTTTTTATTATTACTTAGTTCTTCATTAGATGAATCTTCTCTTCAAACAAAAGAAAGTGAGTCTGCAACCAGTGATTTTTTTTCCATGTTCGGATTACTTGCTTCACCCTTGGTGTTAATATTTATTTTCTGTGCTTTCTTTTATGTATTGATAGAACAAAGTATGATGAGTTGGTTACCGACTTATAACAATAAAGTATTGTTATTACCTGCTGCATTAAGCATTCAAATGTCCAGCATATTAGCAGGTTCTACCGCATTAGGAAGGTTTTTAGCAGGCATTGTTTTGAAGAAGATGAATTGGTATATCACACTTTGTATTTGTATTGTTTTAGCCGCCGCACTTTTATTATTAGCCGTTCCATTAGCCGAAAAAACAACAGGTCATATTATTACTGGCTGGAGTGATGCACCATTGGCTGCATTTATTTTTCCATTAATCGGTATTTTAATTGCACCCATTTATCCGGCTATTAATTCTGAAATATTAAGCACTTTGCCTAAACAAAAACACGGATTAATGTCAGGGCTTATTATTGTTTTTTCTGCATTGGGCGGAACAATTGGTTCTAGAATTACCGGAACGATCTTTGAAAATTATGGCGGGCAAAAAGCATTTTATTTTATATTGATACCGATGTTTATTTTAATTGTTTGTTTATCTATTTTTAGAAGAATACAAATCAAACTAAAAGCTTAACCACTTTTTTAGCATGCCTTCAAAGAATCTTTTTTTTATAGAAAGTCTTGGTGAATTATATACCGATGTTCAATCAAGCGAAATATTTTCTGATTCTAAATATTTTGTGGATTGCATTCCGAAATTTTCATCCGAAGAAATACTTTCCAAATACAAAACAGAAAAAACCAAGTCAGCTTTCAGTTTAATAAAATTTGTCGAATCAAATTTCATTCAACCGGTTGAACCCGTTACAGAATATACATCCGACAACAAACCTATCGGACAACATTTACATGAATTATGGAATGTTTTAGAAAGAAAGCCCTCAAATGCAGGTGGAACGCTTATTCCATTGCCCTATCCATATATTGTTCCAGGTGGAAGATTTCGTGAAATTTATTATTGGGATAGTTATTTTACCATGCTGGGTTTGCAGGTTGATAAAAGAATCGACATCATTGAAAACATGATCGATAATTTTGCTTACTTAATTGAAATTGTTGGATTTATTCCAAATGGTAACAGAACTTATTATCTCGGTCGATCACAACCACCTTTTTTTTCATTCATGATTTCTTTATTGAGCGAGGAAAAAGGAAGTGACATATTATTAAAATATCAATCTGCATTAGAAAAAGAATATGCTTATTGGATGGATGGAGAAAAACTGCTTACTGCAACAAACAATCAACATCGAAGATTGGTGCTACTTGATGATGGAAATATTTTAAACAGGTATTGGGATGATTACAACACGCCAAGACCGGAAGCTTATATTGAAGACATTCATATTGCAGAAAAATCTACCGCTGATAAATCAACTGTTTTTAGAAATATTCGTGCAGCAGCAGAATCCGGTTGGGACTTTAGCAGTCGTTGGTTTAAAGATGAAAAAAATATGCATACCATTCAAACAACCGATTTGATTCCAGTTGATTTGAATTGTTTATTGCTTCATGCTGAACAAATATTATTGAAGATATATTCCATTCAAAATAATGCAACACTTTTTCAATCATTCGAAAATAAAATTGAGCAAAGAAAAAAAGCTATTGAAAAATATTGCTGGAATGAGCATTTGGGTTTTTATTTTGATTATCATCATAAAGAAAAAAAACAAACTCGAACTTATTCTTTAGCTGCTACTTTCCCTTTGCTGGTAAAAATAGCCTCACAATTACAAGCCGATAAAGTAGCACATATTATTGAAGAAAACTTCTTGCATATTGGTGGTGTTATTACTACAATGAAAAAGAGCAATCAGCAATGGGATGCACCAAATGGGTGGGCTCCTTTACAATGGATTACATATAAAAGCTTGAAAGATTATCACCATGTTGCTTTAGCAAAAGAAATAAAAAAAAGATGGATGTCCGCCAACGAAACAAAATATGCAGCTACGGGAAAAATGATGGAGAAATACAATGTGATGCATGTCAATGCCAAAGCAGGTGATGGCGAATATCCGAATCAGGATGGCTTTGGTTGGACAAATGGTGTTTATTTAAAAATGAAAAGTGAATAATTGTAAGAAAAAAAATATATTTAGATTGTAACTGCATGAAACAAAATAGTACACTAAAAAAATTATCTGAGATCCTTAACATCAGCATCTCCACTGTTTCAAGAGCATTGAAGGATCATCCCGATATTTCTGCCGAAACAAAGAGAAGAGTAAATGAATTAGCCCAGACATTAGAATATGAACCCAATAGTTACGCTGTTCAATTAAGAACCAATGAAAGTAATGTACTGGGTGTACTTGTTCCGGTAATCAATAATTTTTTTTACGATTCATATATTGCAGCAGTTGAAGAAATGGCAAGGCCATTGGGTTATTCGGTTCTAATAATGCAATCGGGTGATGACAGAAATATTGAACATGAAAATTTAAGACTATTCAAGAAACAAAGAGTAACCGGATTATTTGTTGCATTAACAACAGGTACTACACAATCAGATATTGATTCTTTTTTAAAATTAAAAGAGCTTAGCATACCTGTTATATTCTTTGATCTTGTTCCTGAATTTGCACATTGTAATAAAGTTTGTTTGGATGATGAAAGTGCGGCCCGTCTTGCTGCAGAAGCGATCATCAAAAAAAATAAGAAAAATATACTGGCATTATTCGGGCATCCCAATCTTTCTATTACTAAAAGAAGATCTGAAACGTTTAAAAAAGTATTCGACCAATTATCGCCTAAAACAAACATTGACTTTCAGTATGTAGTAAGTTCGCAACATGCAAAAGAAGTGGTAGAACAAAAACTCAAATCAAAAAAGAAACCGGATACAATTTTTTGTATGGGTGATTTAATATTAATTGGAACAATGGAAGCTATTCATGAAAGCAATCTAAAAATACCTGAAGATATCGGCGTCATCAGCATCAGTAATGGTTTTATTCCAACATTATACAAACCAAAGATTACTTATGTTGAAACAAGCGGATATAAATTAGGCAAAGCAGCATTTAGCAGAATGCTGTCATGTTTGCAAAACAGAGAATCGATTGAAGAAATTTGCATTGAATCAGTTTTGGTAAAAGGTAACTCTTTATAATTACTTCAACTGTTTATACAGATCAGGGAAATCAGAGATCAAACCATCTACACCCATTTGTTTTAATGCTTTCATTCTGTTAACATCATTAATGGTCCATGGCACTAATTTTATTCCTAATTCTTTACATTGCTTTACCAGTAATGGAGTAACTAATTTTTCATCAGGAGAATAAATGGTTGGAAGAAATCCTAAAATTTTTAATCGTTCTGCAAAAGTTTTATCCGATGGCAATTCAAATAAATAAGATATTTTGATAGAAGGATAATGTTCATGCAAATATTGTAAAGTGCGAATATCAAATGATTGAATGATAGTACGTTCTTCTATCTTTTTTTCTTTGATTACTTGCATAATGAGTTCCACAAATTCTGCCGGTGCAGGATGATACATATTATCTGTTGCAACAGTGCTTTTTGTTTCAATATTATAAAATGGAAGCGGCTTACCTTGTTGTTTCGCATAGAAATCAGCACTATCAATCACATCAAACAATCTGGGTTTATGCACGGCTAACTTTTGTTGTAAAGGAAAACGCGGATGTGGTTTCATTCCAACATCAAATTGCGATGTCTCGGCATAAGTCATTTGATAAATATTAAAACTCTTCTCCTCTTTTTCATCTACAAAACTTCCATCCGTTTTAGTGGTGATCTCATGGTTAAAAAATGGTTCGTGACTCATGATCACTTGTTTATCTTTGGTGATTACTGCATCCATTTCCAAAGTTGTAACACCCAGATCGATCGCATACTTATAAGCAGGAATGGTATTTTCAGGCATTAAACCTCGGCAACCGCGATGACCTTCAAAGTCAAATACAGGAATGATTTGAGCGGAATGAATTACTTGATGATGACTTGTACAAGACATAATAAACAATGAGATAATAAATAGCTTTTTCATTATTTAAAGAGTTGATCTTTTCTTTTGCTCATTTCATTGGCGATATATTGCTCATCACTATTGCCTTTGTGAAATACATCCATGATATGCTGGTAACTTTTTTCATCACGGTTCTGACTTAATTTAAAAACATTTTCTATTGAAGTAATTTTTATTTCAAAAGCAACAATAGCTTTTGTTAATTTATCAATATACTCTTTTGGTAAATGTTTGTATAAAGATGGTGAGTTCTCGTTGTTCTCGAAATGAGCAGTCAATTCTTCCAACATCAATAATAAATGTGCCTCATCTAAAAAATTCAATTCGCCTTTTACATGCACCGCCTGGTAATTCCATGTTGATGCCTGCTGTTTGTTCTCGTATAAACTTGCACTTACATAAGTATGTGCACCGCTGAAAACAACCAATACATTTTTATTGTGTTCAAATGCTTTGTGATGATCGGTTTGTTTCATGATATGCGCCTGCAAAAACAAATCGCCATTTTTTTCTTTTATTAAAACAGGAATTTGCGTAGCCACAGGCTGATTGAATTCATCGACTCCAATCACCATTGCAAAAGGATGTTGTTTCATAAATTCCAACACCAGTTTTGCATCATGCTCTTTAAAATGCGGAAGATGGTACATGAGTTGAAGGTAAGAAAGAAAAATACTTAATACTATCAACTCACCATTTCAATATTTTTTGTCTTGGGTATGTTTGCATTTCGCACAGCAATATTTCTAACAGCTAATGAAGCAAAACTTCTGAATGCATATTGCGAAATAGTGTCATCACCAACCATGGCAGGCACACCACTATCGCCACCTTCACGAATGCTTTGCACCAAAGGAATTTGTCCGAGAAAACTTAATTCATATTCTTCAGCCAATCTTTTACCGCCTTCCTTTCCAAATAAGTAATATTTATTTTCGGGCAATTCGGCAGGTATGAAATAAGCCATATTTTCTACCAATCCAATAATGGGTACATTGATCTGCGCCTGACCAAACATAGCAATAGCTTTCTTTGCATCGGCCAATGCAACTGTTTGTGGTGTTGTAACAATAATGGCTCCGGTAACAGGAACTGTTTGCATTAATGTTAAATGAATATCGCCGGTGCCAGGTGGCATATCAATCACTAAATAATCCAATTCGCCCCAATCTACTTCTGTAACAAATTGACGAATAGCACTGCTGGCCATGGGTCCTCTCCAAACCACCGCACTTTTTTCATCCACCAATAAACCAATGCTCATCAATTTAATATTGTATTTTTCTAAAGGAATAATAATGCCTTTCCCATCTACTTCTTTCATCATTGGTCTTTCGCCTCTAACACCAAACATAATCGGCACACTGGGCCCGTAAATATCTGCATCCATCAATCCAACTTTTGCACCGCCTTCTGCCAATGCCAGTGCGAAATTCGCTGCCACTGTGCTTTTACCCACACCACCTTTACCGCTTACTACCGCGATAATATTTTTTACACCATTTAAAACCTGTTGCGCATCTTTTCTATTGGTGGTTGTATTAGAAGTAAAATTCACTTTTACCTTGGCTTCTTTGTTCACCAATAATTTTACTGCATTTACACAGGCACTGCCAATCATATCCTTCATCGGACAAGCAGGTGTTGTTAATATTACAGTGAATTGCACCTCATTTCCATCAATCACAATATCTTTAATCATATTCAATGTAACCAGGTCTTTGCCCAAATCGGGCTCTTGCACATTACTCAATGCTTTCAGTATATCTGCTTCTGTCATCAATCAAGTTTTTGTTAAAAAGTATAATTTGCTGCGAAGTTAACAAGTGGCAGCCTTACTTTGTTACGAAATGTGATCAGAAAAGAAAAGGTTGGGTAAGTGAATTATTAATCATGAACTATTTATTTTTGTATAGATGAAGCAATTTCTACGTTATACTTTGTTGGCAGTGGTTGTTTTAACCTTGCAGCAAGCCAAAGCCCAGAACAATGCTCCAAGAGACAGCGTTATTCAGTTTTATGGTGTGGTAATGACATCAGATAGTTTACGTGCATTGCCTGCTACCAGTGTAATCGTTGAAGGCAGAGGCAGAGGAACCATCACCAATAATGACGGTGTTTTTTCTATCGCAGTTTTGAAAGGTGATAGAATTACTTTTTCATCCATCGGTTTTAAAGACAAAAGTTACATCATTCCGCATAATCTTACCGATAATCAATATAGCTTGATTGTTTTGTTGATTAATGATACAGCTTATTTACCTGCCACTATTTTAAAACCAAGACCCAGCAGAGAACAGTTCGAAAGAGATTTCGTAAATATCCGCGTACCTGATGATGAATATGAAATTGCTCGTCAGAATACCAATGAAGGAAGATTAAGGGCTTTGATGAATATTTTACCTGCTGATGGCAGAGAAGCAGTAAATCAGCAATTACGTCAGCAAGCCAATAAATATTATTATGCCGGACAATTACCGCCACAAAATATTTTTAACCCTGCTGCATGGGCTGATTTTATTCAGGCCTGGAAACGTGGCGATTTTAAAAGTAAGAGCACACCAACAACTTATTAGCATTGATTTCTTGCATTTGGATGATTGCTATTTTTCCGTCAACTTGCAATTGATTAATTAACAGATTGCTTTATGAAGAATATTACAGTTATTGGTGCAGGCACAATGGGAAACGGCATTGCACATGTATTTGCACAATGCGGTTTTACTGTTTCATTGGTGGATGTGAACACTGCTCAATTAGAAAAAGCAAAGGCTACTATTGCAAAAAATTTAGATAGACAAATTGCTAAAGGTTCCATCTCAGAAGAGCAAAAGCAAACTACTTTATCTAACATCCTCACTTACAATGATATTGCAGCAGGAACAAAAAATGCCGAATTAGTTATTGAAGCAGCAACAGAAAATATTGATCTGAAATTAAAAATATTTAAACAATTAGATGAAGTGGCACCTATAAATGCAATTCTGGCCACCAATACATCTTCTATCTCCATTACAAAAATTGCATCGGTTACCAAACGTTCGGAAAATGTTATAGGCATGCATTTCATGAATCCTGTACCGGTAATGAAATTAGTGGAGATCATCAATGGCTATGCTACCAAAAAAGAAATAACTGAAACTATTGTTGCATTGAGCAAACAATTAGGCAAAACGCCCTGTGTAGTGAATGATTATCCGGGTTTTATTGCCAACAGAATTTTAATGCCGATGATCAACGAAGCCATTTATAGTTTGTATGAAGGTGTTGCAGATGTTGCAGCGATTAATACAGTAATGAAATTAGGAATGGCACATCCGATGGGGCCTTTACAATTAGCAGATTTTATTGGATTAGATGTTTGTTTAAGTATATTGAATGTTTTGCAGGAAGGATTTGGTAATCCGAAATATGCACCATGCCCATTATTGGTAAATATGGTTACTGCAGGAAAATTAGGTATTAAAAGCGGCGAAGGATTTTACACTTATGTTCCAGGCAATAAAGAATTAACTGTAAGCGAAAGATTTAAATAGTACAAATGTTCTTTATTCTATCTAAAATTTTAAGTTTACTAATCGTTCCCTTTTATTGGGTATTCATTTTATTGATATGCTTATTGCTTACCAAATCAAAAACTAAGAAAAGAAGAATACATATTGCTGTTATCATTATTGCAATTCTATTCTCAAATGATTTTCTCTACACAAAAGTATTATTGGCCTATCAATCTTATCCTTCATCTTTAAAACAAAAAATATATTCAGCAGGTATTGTTTTAGGCGGCATGGCAAGTGTTAATAATAACGGTTATTGGTATTTTGGAAAAGGAGTTGAGAGATTTATTGCAGCCGAAGAATTATATCATCAAGAGATGATTCAAAGAATTATTGTCACCGGTGGTTCGGGAGAATTACTCAATCAAACATATAAAGAAGCGCCTTTTATTAAAGATGAATTAATTGCAAGCGGGGTAAAAGACAGTGATATTATCATTGAAAGTGATTCTAAAAACACTTACGAGAATGCAATATTTACTAAAAGAATCCTCGATTCATTAAAATTAAAACCTCCTTATTTATTAATTACATCAGCATTACATATGCCAAGATCCGAAAGAGTTTTTAAGAAAGCAAAATTAGATGTAGTACCGTATCCTTGTTATTTTAGCACTGAATCCTCAAAGAGCTTACTCAAAAGAATTTTCATTCCCAATGTAAGCAGATTATATGATTGGTCATTAATTTTCAAAGAGTGGTTAGGAATAGCGGCCTATCAACTAACGGGCAAAGCTTAATCATATTTTTTTCAGAATTACCGTATGCAATTCTTCCAATTTTTTAAGCACTCCTTCTAATCTTATTTTTGGAACGCCAATTTTCATCACACAAAATAATTGCATTTCCTGTTCAAGAATGGTACAATCAAATTGTTTAACGATAGTCATTATTTCGTTCATCCTCGTATAATCAAATTGCAACTCATAATTTACTTCAATTGCTTTTCTTACCACGGGTATTGTTTGCAAAGCCAATGCAGCAGCGGTTTTATACGCATTAATCAAACCGGGGACACCTAATAATGTTCCGCCAAAATATCTAACAACAATTACTACAACATTCGTTAGTTCCTTGCTGTCAATCTGATTCAAAATGGGTTTACCCGCTGTTCCCGAAGGTTCTCCATCATCACTTACCCTGAAAATGTTTCCGTCTAATCCCAACCGATACGCCAAGCAATGATGCACCGCTTTCGGATGCTCTTTTTTTAATTCCTGCAAATATTTTTTGCACTCGTCTATTGTTATTACAGGAAATACATATGCCATAAACTTGCTGCCCCTGTCTTTAAACTCAGCAATTGCATTTTGTGTGACGGTTTGATAAAAATATTCATCGCTCATACATTTCAAAACTAAATGAAAAAGCAGTAGCATTGCACATGACTGTGAAAGAAGCTTATCAACAATTACTATTGCAATTATACACTCTCTATGATGATAGAGAAGCTGCTAATATTGCTGATCTGGTAATAGAGCATGTAACAGGGCAAAGAAAAATTGATCGAATTATTTTTAAAACATTAGCAGTAGATGAATTACAACAAAAAGTTTTAGAAAATATTTCATCACAATTATTATCGCATGTACCGGTACAGTATGTATTGAAAGAAGCATGGTTTTATGGAATGAAATTTTATGTTGACAGAAATGTGTTAATACCCAGACCTGAAACTGAAGAATTGATAGAATGGGTGATTGAAGAAATACGAAATACAAAATACGAAATACAAAATGTGGAATTATTGGATATAGGTACAGGTAGCGGATGTATTCCTATTTCATTAAAGAAAAAATTAAGTAGTGCAAATATTTCATCAGTAGATATTAGTGAAGCAGCAATAGCTGTTGCCAAAAAAAATGCGGTGGCACTAAATGCAGAAATAAATTTTATTGACTTAGACTTTTTGGATGAGAATAACTGGAAGGATTTATCTGTCTATGATATTATTGTTAGCAATCCACCTTATATCAAACAATCTGAGCAAGTGAACATGAGCCAACATGTTATTAGCCAAGAGCCTCATCTAGCCTTATTTGTAGCGGATGATGATGCTTTGCTATTTTATAAAAAAATTGCTTTATTTGGGAAAAAACATCTTAACCCAAATGGAAAAATATTTGTAGAAATTAATGAAAAAGCGGGAAAGGAAACTGAAGATGTATTTATTCAAATGGAATACCAAATAGTTTTAAAAAAAGATCTGCAGGGAAAAGATAGAATGCTAATGGCTGAATTAAAAACTACATAATTCTGTAAACAGCCCAATGAGGTGTTTCAAACATAAGCACCGGCGTAAATCGATTACGAAGCGTCATTAAATTAATATTGTACTCATTTAATACCGTAAAACTTTTGAGTCGATTATTTGATTTAGCAACACAAATATATTTCGCGCCATATTTGGGATTTTCAACTACTGTAAGAAAGTTATTGTCTACTGGCATCACTACATGTTTAAGATTACGCATATGCACCATAATCTTATAAGCAGCAGCATCATCCATTAATATTTTGTTGGTAGGATCGGTGAAATGATCAGTCAAGTCAGAAATATAAGCTGCCAATTGATACTCTTCACTTGAACCGCGAACATCCTGCCATTTTTTTGCCTGATTCATATAAGTGAAAAAAGAGTGTTCTTCTCTGTCCACTGTATTTTTAAAATAAAATATTCCGGTAAATACATTTAAAATAGCCACACCTAAAATAATCGGCCACATTAACTTGGAAGTGTATTTCTTTCCTGCATAAAGACTAATACCCAATAAAGCCAATACCAAAAAAATTAAATAATATTCTATGGTTAAATAATATTGAACATCAATCAATAAGATAGATATCAATATAAAAGGAGCAATTAGTGTAAACAACTCATATATCTTTCCTTTATAAATGATAAACAACAATACCAACAAAGGCGTTAAGAGTAATACATAGGTTTGATAAACGATCTGAGACTGAGTAACAACACTATCCACTAATCCGGAAGCAATCATACTACCGATGGCTTCATTACCTGTTACATGCCAGTTGGCATATTGACTGTTTAAAAAATAAGTGGAATCACCTGCATGATAAAAATTCAATGTTCTGAAAAGATATAAAGCACCTACGGGTAATAAAAATACAATTACATATATGGCTAAAGTTCTATTGGCTAATTTTCTCCTTTGAGAAACATTGTTTACCGACTGATAATATTGAATGATGGGTGGTTCTTCTTTATTTAATTTTAATCCTTCTAAAGAAACAAAGACGATGAACGGAAGAAAAGCCAATAATAACCAGATATAATTATAATCACAAAAAATCAAACAAGTAAGATAAATACTTGCCATAGAGAGATAGAAAGTTGTTTGTGTTTTATAGTATTTAAACAAACAACGAAATACT
>CAIRTF010000086.1 GCA_903881425.1 uncultured Chitinophagaceae bacterium
AATAAAATTTCCTCTTACATCTGTAACAGCACTGATATTAATCGGAAATAAGATAACCGAAACACCATCTAATGGAAGATTGGTTTTACTATCTAGTACAATTCCCGAAAAATTATCCTGTGCAAAAACAAAACTGTTGATAAGAATAGAAAATAATAAAAAAATTTTTCTCATAAAATGATTATTAAAACGATTACACCAACAAACTATCTGTATTGGCATAATGATAATAAGCAGCACAAGCCCCTTCGCTGCTAACCATTGGTGCACCCAAGGGGTGTTCCGGTTTGCATTTTGTCCCGAAATTAGGGCACTGTTTTGGTTTTTTCAATCCTTTCATAATATCACCACTGATGCATTCTTTGTTTTCTTCAGCAATAGGAATTTACTGTCTTATTTCGAAGGATATGATACGCTCATATTAATTGATGCAACACTAGATAATAATCCCAATGGAACTATTCGATTAATTAAACCTCGCTTTGCACAAGACTTTCCTAAAGCAATGAGTACACACGATATTGGCTTGAAAGATATGGTGAGCGCATTACAATTAATGGGTAAGATGCCAACGATTCATTTGTTTGTAGTAAGCATTGAAAGTTTACAACAACAAGGCATCGAGCTGACCGAAGAAGTTGAAAATGCAATTCCTTCTCTAATTGATCAAATAAAAAATCTTCTTGGATTTATCGTACAAGAAGATTTAAAGAATGAATTGGTATTGGCAGATTAATTGCCGTATACGCTTAAGAATTTAATACGCATTATTTTTAATTGCTCCCAGGTATAATTGTTTTCACTTAATTCTTTTTGTGCAACTTCTAAAGAAGAGGTCTCGCAGCTTTTAAAATATTCAATAATATCTTCCTGATCATTACCATCTAACCATTCATCAATAGCATAATCCAAATTCAGTTTTGTTCCGCTGGCAGCAATGGTTTCCATTTCTTCCAACAGCTCATCCAATTTTAAACTTTTATGTTTTGCAATAGTTTCTAATGGAATTTTTTTGTCAACGTTTTGGATGATATAAATTTTATTGCTGCTTTTGTTTACCACACTTCTCATTACAAAATCATCGGGCTTTTCAATATCGTTTTCTTCTACATATTTTTCAATCAATTCAACAAAAGGCTTTCCGTATTTAATAGCTTTTCCCTTACTAACACCCTGACATTTTTCTAATTCCTCTAATGTTGTTGGATATAAGGTGGCCATATCCTGTAAAGAATTTTCTAAGAATACAACAAATGGAGGCAGGTTTTTTTTCTTCGCTTCTTTCTGACGAAGATCTTTCAGTAGTTCAAATAACTTATCATCTGCCGCTGTACCGCTTTGTGATGCTATTTCATTTTCTTCATCATCTTCATTGGCATCTTCAAATAAATTGTTAGGAACAATTTTGAAGGATGTTGGTTTCTTTAACCATTTCTCACCTTTTTCCGTCATCTTCAATAAACCATATTCTTCAATATCTTTTCTGATAAAATTTTCTAATAATGTTTGACGAACCAAACTATTCCAATAATGAGATTCGGGTTTATCTTTTCCAATACCAAAGACAGAAAGATTTTCATGACGGAACATAGCTATTTGGGGCGTTAACCTTCCCATCACCACATTCACCACGTATTCTGTAACAAATCTTTCATCTAATGCTTTAATTACTTTTAATACTTTTACTACATCGTCTTTTGCTTCTATTTTTTCTTTCGGATTTTTACAGTTATCACAATTGCCGCAATTTTTATTATCCCATTCTTCGCCAAAATAATGTAACAGAATTTTTCTTCTGCATACACTACTTTCTGCATAAGCAACCGTTTCATTAATTAATTGTGCGCCCACTTCTCTTTCACTCAAGGGTTTATCACGCATCAAATGTTCCAGCTTGGCAACATCTTTATGAGAATAATACAAAACACAAAGCCCCTCCATTCCATCTCGTCCGGCACGTCCGGTTTCCTGATAATAATTTTCTATTGATTTTGGAATATTGAAATGAATAACAAAACGAATATCCGGTTTATCGATACCCATTCCAAATGCAATGGTGGCAACAATTACCTGAACATCTTCATTCAAAAATTGATCTTGACGATCTGCTCTTAATTTTTGATCCAATCCGGCATGATAGGCAACTGCTTTAATATTGTTCGCCATTAAAATTTCGGCAAGCTCTTCGGTTGTTTTTCTGTTGAGCGTATAAATGATCCCACTTTTTCCTTTGTGTTGAGAGATGAAGCGCACAATGCTTTTTATGGTTTGTTCTTTTTGAATTTTTGGAACAATCTCATAATAAAGATTAGAGCGATTAAAAGAGGAAATAAAAATATTCGGATTGCGTAATCCCAAATTTTTTACAATATCGCTTTGCACTTTTGGTGTGGCGGTTGCGGTTAGTGCAACAACAGCAATATCAGGATTGATGATGTCCATCATTTCACGAAGTCTTCTGTATTCCGGACGAAAATCGTGTCCCCATTCTGAAATACAATGTGCTTCATCAACGGCGAAAAAAGAAATCTTTAGATCGCTGAAGAATTGCAGGTTTTCTTCTTTGGTTAATGTTTCCGGTGCAACATATAACAACTTTGTTTTACCGGCCAGTAGATCTTCTTTTACTTCTTTGATCTGTCCTTTATTTAATGATGAGTTTAAAAAGTGTGCTACATCGTCTTTCTCGCTGTATCCTCTTACCAAGTCAACCTGATTCTTCATTAATGCAATCAATGGCGAAACAATAATGGCACAACCCGGTAATATCATGGCGGGTAGTTGATAACACAAACTTTTGCCCCCACCTGTTGGCATAATGACAAAAGTGTCTCTGCCATCCAATAAACTATTGATTGATTTTTCTTGTGTGCCTTTAAATTCTTTGAAACCAAAATATTGTTGTAATGCACCGTGAATATCATGTTCTGCGGAGCTGCTTTTCTGTGCTGCATTTTTTTTAGCAGCAGGCTTAGATTTTACAGGAGCTTTTTTTGTACTTGTTGCCATCTCTCTCAATAAGGTTTTATTCCGTTAAACGGGAATATAAAATGAACATATAAGTTAGTACATTTTGCCGGAATATGTTCAATATTTTTTTAGAACGGTTATGTACAGCGTACATGGTCCGGCGGAATGCCTTATAGTTGGTGGTTCTAATCTTCAATCCGCTGTATCGTGGTTTTGAAAAAAAGGAGAGCGAAGATAACAAAGCAGCACCTCAACAACAAAGGTTTGTTGTTAAAGTTTACCTTTGCAACGCATGAGTTCAAATATTATTCAAACAGCAAAAAATACAATTGAAGCGGAAGCCGCATCTGTCAAGGCTTTAGCAACATTTATTGATGCCTCTTTTGAAAAAGCCGTCCGCATCATTCATCAATCAAAAGGAAGGGTTGTAGTTAGTGGTGTTGGCAAAAGCGCTATTGTTGCACAAAAAATTGTGGCAACATTAAACTCAACGGGCACACCAAGTATTTTTATGCATGCAGCAGATGCGATTCATGGAGATTTGGGAATGATACAGAGAGACGATGTGGTAGTATTATTAAGCAAGAGCGGAGAAAGTTCCGAAATAAAAGTATTGGTACCACTAATAAAAAATTTTGGAAACACATTAATTGGAATAGCCGGAAATATGGATAGCTATTTGGCTAAACAATCCAACATTGTATTAAATACTACCGTAGCACAGGAAGCTTGTCCAAATAATTTAGCGCCCACCAGCAGCACAACAGCCCAAATGGTAATGGGCGATACATTGGCAGTTGTATTAATGGAATTGAATGGTTTTGAAGGGAAAGATTTTGCCAAATTTCATCCCGGCGGTAATTTGGGAAAGCGCTTATATTTAAGAGTTGCAGATTTGTATATTCATAATCAACAACCGAAAGTATTGGCTTCGGCAAGCCTGAAAGAGGTGATCGTTGAGATAACAGAAAAAAGATTAGGCGTTACTGCTGTTGTAGATGAAAAAAATAATATTCTCGGTATCATTACGGATGGTGATTTAAGAAGAATGCTGGAAAAGAGCAATAATATTGAACAAATCAAAGCAAAAGACATACTCTCCAAACACCCCAAAGCAATTCAGCCTGATATGCTTGCTGTAGAAGCATTACAAGCGATGAGAACAAATGATATCAGCCAATTGATTGTTGAAGAACACAATCAATATCTCGGCATTTTGCATTTGCATGATCTTGTAAGAGAAGGAATACTTTAAAATATGCTTAGTAAATACTTAGCAAACATATTATGACGTTATATTTGATGTCTTAAAAATCCAAACATGAACAAACACCATTATGTGGCTATTATGGCCGGCGGTATCGGAAGCCGCTTCTGGCCTCAAAGCAGAACCTCTTATCCGAAACAGTTTCTTGATATTTTAAATACAGGCAAAACATTAATTCAATGGACTTTTGAACGTTATGCCGATTTTATTCCAAAAGAAAATATTTACGTAGTTACTTCAGATGAATATGTTCATATTGTAGCAGAACAATTGCCCGATATTCCCGTTGAAAATATTTTAGCAGAACCCAGCAGAAAAAATACCGCACCTTGTGTAGCATATATCTCTTTTAAACTATTGCAAAAAGACCCACAGGCATCTTTGGTTGTTGCGCCAAGTGATCACATGATCTTAGATGGAGCGGGCTTCAAAGCTATTGCCACAAAGGCGTTGCATTTTGTGAATGATAATGATGCATTTATAACATTGGGCATTAAACCAACACATCCAAATACCGGTTATGGATATATTCAATTCGATACTTCTAAAAATGATGATGGCGTTTATAAAGTAAAAACGTTTACCGAAAAACCTAATTTGGAATTAGCAAAAACATTTGTTGCCAGTGGAGAGTTTTTATGGAATGGAGGCATTTTTGTTTGGCGAGTTAAAACGGTTGTGAATGCATTTGAAAAATATCAACCCGAAATGTTTGAATTGTTTGATGCAGAAAAAGAAAATTTCAATACAGAAAAAGAAAAAGAAGCGATCAACAAAATATATCCATTGTGTACCAATGTTTCTATTGATTATGCCATCATGGAAAAAGCGGATAATGTATATGTGATACCATCTTCGTTTGGTTGGAGTGATTTGGGAACATGGAACAGCGCTTATGAAAATTTAGATAAAGATTATCTTGGTAATGCGGTTACATCAGACAATGTAATTGTAATCGATGCAACAAAATGTATGGTAAGCGCCCCACACAATAAATTATTGTTGCTTCAAGGATTAGATGATTTTATTGTGATTGATACAAAAGATGTATTGATGATTTGCAAAAAAGAAAAAGAACAAGCCATTAAAGAATATGTGGCAGAAGTGAAAAGAAATAAAGGCGATCAATATTTATAAAGACAGAATTAGTAAAAGCTGCAGATTCATTCGTTTGAATCTGCAGCTTTTTTATTTTGAAATTCTTTCCATGCCAACACCAATCTTATTTCACCAAAACCAATACTGCTGTCTAAATTATTTTTTACACTGGTAATACCGCTGCCATCATAATTTTTTAAAGCAGATTCTATTAAAATAATTTTTTCACGACTTACCAATTCTTCAATTTTTATTTCACCCAATGAAACAAAATGAGCAAGGTGAGATTCAATGGTTGATACAGCTAAATTTCTTTCTGCAGAAATTGCCTCTACCGATCTTCCTTCTTTATATAATTGAAAGCTGATGGATTTGGTATCTGGCTTGAGAGTTTTATTGGTTGTCGATTTTTCTTTTCTTTCTTTCTTCGGAATTTTTTCATATATATTGGAAGACAAATGATAAACTTTCGAATATCTTAAAATCACCTCTAAAAATTCCCGACCAAATTTTTTAATTTTTGTTTTCCCGAAGCCGCTTATTTTTTCTAATTCATCCAAAGTTTGCGGAAGAAATTGCGCCATCTCATCCAATGTTTTGGTTCCCGCAACAATGTAAATAGGAATATCTGCGTCCGCACAAATTTTATCTCTCAATAGCCTCAACTCCTTATGTAGTATGGGATGTGGGCTATCTATCTTTTTATAAACAGCACCGGCATACGCATTCACGGTAAACGAAGGGAGCACAAAGTTATTCTTGCTTTCATGATAAACCGCCACGTTAAATCCATCTTTACAAAAAGAAATAAGATGTTTTTGTTGTGCCAGATTTGAAAATAATTCTTTTGCATCTTCGTTATATGCCATTGCATATTGTTTGCTATCGGTAACAATGGGAGAAGATAATAAAAAGTTTAACAGATTATTTATCTGTTCTTCAAAATACACAACTGCTTTTTTAATTCTTTCCTGTAATAATAAATTTTGTTCGGGCAAAAATTCTTGTTGAAAGAATTGCTGCAATTGTGTTTGAAATTTTTTTCCAACATCAAACAATGTATTTATTTTTTCTTCTGTTTGATGGAGCCAGTTGATGGATTCGGGATTAAATGCATCCACGTGTTCTTCCACATCTCTCAGAACAACAGTAAATAATTTAACAGAAGGTAAAAAATCAAATAGCGATGAAAGAAGTGTTGTTTGATAGCGATGCTTCTCTGCCAATAAACTTGCCGGTAATTGTGCTGCTTCTTTATTTTTTGAAAAATTAACAATGCGCCGATCTGTATACAAACTATTTGAAGTGATGCGGCTTAATAAAATCATTCCCTCTAATGAAGTACAACGACTTAGTGCAACATATACCTGACCGGGCGCAAATGCCTGTCCGGCATCAATTACAGACCTTTCAAAGGTTAATCCCTGGCTTTTATGAATAGTGATTGACCAAGCCAATCGCAAAGGATATTGTGTAAAAGAGCCAATCTCATCTTCTTCTACCTGCTGTGTTTGTTTATTAATCGTGTAACGAATATTTTTCCAAACATCTTTTTTTACTTCAATCAGATCTGTTTCATTTTTACATTGAACAAAAACCGAATCTTCTTCAATTTTATTTATAACACCAATCTTACCATTAAAATATCTTTTGGCTTTATCTGCATCATTTTTAATGAACATTACTTGTGCGCCAATTTTCAATTCTAACAATTCATCTGCGGGATACGC
The DNA here is from genome assembly GCA_903881425.1 of uncultured Chitinophagaceae bacterium. Classification (GTDB taxonomy): domain Bacteria; phylum Bacteroidota; class Bacteroidia; order Chitinophagales; family Chitinophagaceae; genus CAILAF01. Next base: position 7,066 of record CAIRTF010000086.1, read on the forward strand.
TTTTTCATTAAACTCGCCTTCAATAATTGCTTTGAATGAAAATAATTTTCCCTTTAAATTATTTAATTCGGTTGCATTACTGTTATCGGCTTTATAATTATGTGTGGTGAGATGAATATATCCTTCTTCTTTAGTTGCAGAGAAGGATGGAGAATATCTGCTGTGTAATATGTTGATGCCCTCTTCTGTTAATTCGTTATTGCGAACCTGATTTAAAATATCAATGAATTGCTGATCACTTTGTCTGTAAATTTTATTCAATTCAATATAAGCGGGGGGGTGAATTTCCATTACACGGCTATCAAAAAAATAAGGACTTTGATAGTGTTGCGAAAGAATTTGCCATTCTGCATCCGGAATAACCGGCGGCAATTGAAACAAATCACCGATCAATAAAACCTGTACACCACCAAATGCTTCATGATTACGCTGACGAACACTTTTTAAAACAGCATCTATCGCATCCAATACATCACAACGAACCATACTTATTTCATCAATGATTAATAACTCCAATTGCTGGATTACTTTTCTTCTTTCAGTATTCAATCTGATTCTGCCTAATAAACTATGTTTATCATTAATGGTATCATCTTTCCCAAAACCTTTGTTTTCCGGAATAAAAGGTGTGAAGGGCAATTGAAAAAAAGAATGAATGGTAGAGCCCCCTGCATTTATGGCGGCAACGCCCGTGGGGGCAACTACCGCGGTTTGTTTATTAATGTGTTGTTTGATGTATTTAAGAAAAGTTGTTTTACCTGTTCCCGCCTTGCCCGTAAGAAAAACAGAACGATTGGTATATTGAATAAAATCTGAAGCCAGTTGAAAATTAATATTTGAAGTATCAGTAATCATTCGGTAAAGTTAATTGCGATGCGTTTGTATAAAAATGTTTATTAGTTGATTGAAAATTTTTCAATCAACTAATAAACCAAAAGTAAATAGCAATTAAGCCTTGGCTTTTTGTCCAAGCATCAACACTTCGTTTACCTGAACTTCGGTAATGTATTTTTTGTTACCGTCTTTATCATTGTAGCTGCGGTTGATAAGCTTTCCTTCAATAGCCACTTCAGTTCCTTTTTGTAAATATTTTTCTGCGATCTCGGCTACTTTACCCCAGGCAACCAATGTGTGCCATTGTGTTTCTGTAATTTTTTCGCCTCTGGCATTACGATAGGTTTCGCTGGTAGCCACGTTAAAGCGGGCTAATTTTTTTCCGCCCTCTAAAGTTTTAATATCAGGATTAGCGCCTAAGTTACCAATCAACTGAACTTTGTTTTTTAATGCGTACATGATGTTTTGT
>CAIRTF010000087.1 GCA_903881425.1 uncultured Chitinophagaceae bacterium
CTATTCATTGGGGTGCAACACATACTATTCCCATTTCATTATCATTACCACCATTGGGTCCACTAGTAATTTCACCATCTATATCTTATGCAGAAAACTGGCATGGACAAAAATTAATTTTAGCATGGGATTCAGCAAAACAAAAAGTTGATACAAATATTACAAAAGGTTTCTTCAGAGAAAATCAAATGAGTTTTGGTATATCAGCAAGCACCAGAATTTTCGGTACCTATAAATTCAAGAATTCAAATATCATTGCCATCAGACATGAAATGCGTCCGCAATTAAGTTTCAGTTATCATCCCGATCTGGTTAGTAAATATTTCTACACTACTCAAATTGATACGGCCAAGCATTATGTAAGATTCTCTCAATTCAATGGATTGCAGTATCCCAGTTATTTTGCAGAAGGTAATTCAGGAAGTATTGGTTTTGGTATTGATAATTTTTTAGAGATGAAAATGAAAAATAAGAAAGATACTTCTGCCAATGCAACAAAAGATAGTGCCAATGCTACCAAAAAAATAAAATTGATTGAAGGTTTCGGATTCTCATCATCGTATAATTTATTGGCCGATAGTTTTGCATTGGCACCGTTTCAATTTTATTTACGTACAACTTTATTTGATAAAGTAAATATCAATGCAGGTGCAACTTTAAATCCGTATAAAGTAGATAGTTTTGGTTTATTGAAAAACGAATTGATGTTTAAGGATGGAAAATTAGGTCGCATAACAACCGGTAATATTGCCATCTCTACAACATTCAGAAGTAAATCGAAAGATGCACGTTCGGATAAAGAAAGATTGCCTGTTGATCCTTTCATGACGCCGGATGAACAACAAAGACAATTACAATATGCAAGATCAAATCCAGCAGAGTTCACTGATTTCAATATTCCCTGGTCGTTAAGTGTGCAATATGCATTGTATTTTACCAGACAAATAAAACCTGATTATTCAGGGTTTTATACGCAGATCACCAGTTCGGCAAACTTCAATGGCGATTTTAGTGTAACACCAAAATGGAAAGCAGGTGCTTCGGGATATTACGATGTTAATTTGGGAAAATTAAATCAGTTAACCATGTTCTTCACCAGAGAAATGCATTGCTGGCAATTAGCTGTAAACATCACTCCAATTGGATTGTGGCGTTCATTCAGCATCACTATTAATCCCAAATCCGGTATTCTTAGAGATTTAAAAATCAATAGAAGCAGAACATTTTCTAACTCTACTTATTAATACTTGTTTGATCATTTATTCGCTTCATAGTAATTGTACATGATCTCAAAAACTTTTTGTTTTAATTGATCAGAAGACAAATTTGCAGCACTGACAGCAGGTAAAAAATGAATCTCCAACCGATAAGGCAATAAATAAAATGTTTTATGAATCGGCATTACTTTTTTTGTATTAAAGATCAATGAAGGAATGATAGAAGTGTTTGTATCTGTTGCTAATTTGAAAGCACCATCATAGAATTTTTTCAGTGGTTCATTTGTTCTGTTTCTTGTTCCTTCAGGATAAATACACATATGCATTCCTTCTTTCAACACTTTTTTCATTTCATCATAACTGTTCTTTTTGCTTTTATCACTTTTTCTATCTACTAACACGGAACCTTTTTTATAGAACCAACCAAATAATGGAATTTTGGCAAAAGATGTTTTAGCAATGGTTTTATTTCCGCCGGGAACAAATGGCGCTGACAATGGCACATCCAATAATGCATTGTGATTACAAGTAACAATATAGGCTTCCCCTTTTTTAAAATGCTCTGTCCCGATTACTTTAATATTACAACCAATCAATGGCAACCAAATACGCATCCACACTCTTGCAATAGCAATAAAAATATCTTGCCCTTTCTTTCCGGGAATTAAATAGCAACACATGGATGGTATGAAGATGATGCTAAACGTGATGAGAAAACTAATCAATCCCCATAAAGCCCAAATGCGTGCAAATATTTCTTTAAAGATTTTCATACTGCAATTTATAAACTCCAATTAATTGGATCAATACCTTGTTTTATTAATAATTCATTTGTTCTGCTGAAATGTTTACATCCAAAGAAACCTTTATCTGCGCTGAAAGGAGATGGATGTGCTGCTTTCAATACAAAATGTTTTGTTTCATCAATCAATACTTGTTTCTCTTGTGCAAATTTTCCCCATAATAAAAAAACGATCCCTTTTTTTTCATCAGATATTTTTTTGATTACCGCATTAGTAAAATCCATCCAACCAATTTTTGAATGACTGGCCGGTTCATTGGCACGAACAGTTAAAACGGCATTCAATAATAATACACCTTGCTCTGCCCATTTGGTTAAATTACCGGTTGAGGGAATGGGCATTCCAATATCTTTATTCAATTCTTTGTAAATATTGACCAATGAGGGTGGAGGTGGAACATCATCGGGAACGCTAAAACTCAATCCCATAGCTTGCCCAGCACCATGATAAGGATCCTGTCCAAGTATTACAACCTTTAATATCGAGAAAGGTGTTTTATCAAAAGCATTAAATATTAATTGTCCGGGTGGGTAAATAATTTTCCCTGATGCTCTTTCTGTTTTAAGATGCGTAACAATTTGCAGAAAATAGGGCTTTGTAAATTCGTGTTTTAACACTTCTTTCCAGCTTTCTTCTATTTTAACATTCATTGGTTCTGATAAATGAAATGCTAAAATACAAAAAACAGATTTGTATATCTTTTATTAAATAAAAGACAGAATGCAGCTATACTTCCTTTAAGAGCTCGCTGATATGTATATCCAGGGCTGTACTGATTTTTCTGAGTGTTAAAAGCGTTGTATTGGTTTGACCTGACTCAATTCTGGACATACTCGCTTTTTCAAAATTGCACAAATCAGCTAATTTGTTTTGTGACATTTGTTTTTCGGCACGTATTTGTTTGATTTTTGTGCCTACTGCTTTCAATAAATTCTTATCGGGCATAGAAAATCGAATAAGGGTTAATTAATCTTTTATATTATCCGAACGATAATTTTGATAAAAATAAAAGGAATGAAGGTTGTTAAAAATGACAATTGTCATTTTTCCATTATAAGAAGAAAAAATTAAAGACTAGGAGTAATGCGAGATTTGTTTTTCTTTTTGCAGTCGAAATATATTTTATCAATGAATATAGCACTGCCAATGCTCCAATACCAACTATCGTAATTATCTTTTGAAAAAGTTTTACGTAACCCGATCATGGTATTAATGCCCAGATAAGTGAGAAAGTGTAAATGATTTATTTCCGGCATAATAAAATTCATAGAGAAGCCAATTCCAACGGGAACAATGGAATGAGATGATTTAACTGTTGTATGAGATTCAATATCTCCATACATAGAATCGGTTGATGCTTTTCCGTAACCCAATTCAAAAACCAAACTAGATTCCCAATATTTTTTTCTGATCAGAAACGGTTCAAAATAAATCGTTCCAAAACTAAGATTGGTGTTTTGCTGAAAAAGCCATCCCTTTCCGGCAATGAATTTCTGTTGATCAAAATTGTGATTCACAATATATCCGCCAATGCCGGTTTTAAATTTATCTTTTACCAATACACCAATTCGATATCCCCAAATACTCACTAGTTCATTATTGATATAAGAAAATCTTTGATCGAAATCACCGGTTGGTTTTAAAAGAATAAAGGATTTATTATCAGAGAGAGAATCTTGAGCATCAATATTCAGCTGCATCAGTAGAAATAGAAAAAATAAAATTGGATAATGAATTTTCATCTCTATAAATAACATTGTAGGATTGTTATAAGAGATACAATATGTGAAGAATTTGATGCCTGAAACGGGATAAATTGACACCACTTTTGACGCCAAATCAAATAAAAAACCGCTCAAACGCAATGTCAGAACGGTTTTCTAATCTTAACAGTGATCCGGATTGGATTCAAACCAATGGCCCCAAACTTAGAAGGTTTGTGCTCTATTCAGCTGAGCTACCGGACCTTTTAGGGATGCAAAATAATAGAATTTTTGTGTTGCAAACAAACCTATTTATTTATTGCCTAAAACCGTGTATAAAAATCATGGGTTGCCCGAAGCAAATCTGTTTACTTTGTGTTTCACTAACGATTGACTTGCATGCAAACAAATTTATTGCAAATAGGAACCCATTGGCTGGACTTTCATTCAATAAAAGTATCTATTCAAAAAAAAACTTCTTTACTAATAACCGAAGAAGCCACTAATAAAATTATCAACTGTCGAAATTATCTGGATAATAAACTTTCTTCCACCGATACATTGTTTTATGGTATCAACACAGGTTTTGGTTTTTTACAGAATGTTCAAATAGATTCATCTCAAACAGAACAGCTGCAATACAATTTATTAATGTCTCATGCATGCGGATTAGGCGAAGAAGTTTCAAATGATATTGTTCGTTTGATATTATTATTAAAAATAAAATCACTCAGTTACGGCAATAGCGGCGTACAATTAAAAACAGTAGAACGATTAATTGATATGTATAACCATAATGTATTGCCTGTTATTTATACACAAGGTTCATTGGGTGCGTCAGGTGATTTAGCTCCACTCAGTCATTTAAGTTTACCATTGATTGGTTTAGGTGAAGTTGTTTATCAAGATAAAAAATATAAATCAGCTGAGGTATTAAAAAAGTTACAATGGCACCCCATTCAACTGCAAAGCAAAGAAGGGTTAGCATTGATCAACGGAACACAATTCATGAGCGCCTACGGTATGTTTTGTTTGTACAAAGCGAATCACTTAATAAAAATGGCTGATCTGATTACAGCATTATCATACGATGCATTTGATTGTTCTACGGAAGCATTACATCCATTAATTCATTCCATCCGTTCACATAAAGGCCAAGTGGAAACTGCATCGTCCATCCTTAAATATTTAAAAGGCAGTTCTATTATTGATCGGGTAAAACAACAAATACAAGATCCATATTCATTTCGTTGTGTGCCTCAAGTACATGGTGCAACAAAAGATGTATACGAATATGTATTGCATGTTTTTGAAAAAGAAATTAATTCAGTTACTGATAATCCCAATATTTTTCCTGAAGAAGATTGCATTGTGAGTGGCGGAAATTTTCACGGACAACCATTGGCCATGAGTTTAGATTTTTTAGCCATTGCTATGAGTGAATTAGCCAATATCAGTGAAAGAAGGATTTATCAACTTATCAGCGGACAAAGATCATTGCCTTTATTTTTAGTGAAAGAACCCGGATTAAACAGCGGTTTCATGATTCCCCAATATACTGCTGCAGGCATTGTGAGTGAAAATAAACAATTGTGTACACCATCCAGCGTGGATAGTATTTCATCTTCCAACAATCAGGAAGATCATGTAAGCATGGGCGCAAATGCTGCTACCAAATGTTTGCGGGTGATTAATAATCTAGAAAAAGTTTTAGCTATTGAGTTAATGAGTGCTGCTCAGGCATTGGATTTCAGAAGACCATTTAAAAGTTCCACAGTTATTGAAACATTGTTTTCATCTTTCAGAAATAAAGTTTCTTTTAATGAAGAAGACAGGGTATTGCATGATGATATGAAAGCAGCAATAGAATTTGTTGCTAATTATGAGTTATAAAAAAATATGAATTCTTGTAATAAATTTCTTTGTTTCGCTACCAACAAGTAATTTCATTTTATTATAAACAAATTTTATGTTCAAAAAAATCTTATTCATCGCAATGATTACTGTTTTCAGTACTTCATTGATGGCTCAAAGCACACAACAAAAGATATCCGATAAAGTAACTGTTACTTTTCCCGGCAAACCTGAAGAAACACAATTACCTAATGGTACATCGGGAAGTGTTTTCACTTATAAAAAAGATAGTACATTGTCTATGATTGCAATGGCCATTGATCTTTCCCAAGCAGGACTGACGGCTGATTTGATTCAATCATTAGGCGATTCTTTCTGGGATCAAATGATTGGCGGCATTACACAACAAATGCAAGGTGCTACACTTACTAAAAGTGAGAAAGGAACTTTTAAAGGGCAAAAGAGTCTATATATGGAAATTGATGGCGCTAATTCTTCTGATGATAAATTTAAAGGAAAGAAAGCATACGGCTATGTATTCTTCATCGGCGCTAACATGCATCAACTATTATACATGTCAGCAGCCAAGGATGCAAAACCAAGTGATGCACAACCTTTTTTTGATAATGTAAAAGTAGACATGTAATTCCTATACCACTTTCTATCAATAACTTTAAAAGCCATTGAAAATATTTTCAATGGCTTTTATCTTATTAAAACGGTTGTTCCTTTTTGTGATATTCTTTTTCCCGTATCCCTTTCTGTATATTCTAATATCCAAACATAAGCGCCACTTGGCTGAGGTGTATTATTAAATGTTCCATCCCATTGTTTTGTCCAGTCTGTTGTAGAAAATACCAATTGGCCATATCGATTAAATACTCTGAAAATAAGATTGACAGCTTTGTATGCATTCAATGGATATAAATAATCATTTTTTCCATCACCATTGGGCGTAAACGCAGAAGGCACTGCGATATAACAATTGGTAGCTACCTGAACAATTCTATAACTTACATCTGTACAACCAATAGAATCTGTTACAGCTAATCTTATCGGATAATGAATGATGCTGCTGGCAGGCGGATAAATTTGCACCGGTGGTTGTTGCAATGTGCTTGTTTGTCCGTTTCCAAAATCCCAAAACCAGGAAACAATATTTCCAATACTGCTGTTGGTGAAATGAACAGTATCATATGGACAAGTAAAATCAACTGCATTAAAACTACTTTTTAATGGTGCATTGTTTAAAGTAAATGTTGCAATGGCTGTATCGGCACAAACACTATTCGTTGCATATAAAATTACCTGATGCTGACCAAAAGTAGAATAGATAATAGTTGGATTAGATTGAGTTGTTGTAGCACTGCTATCAAAACTCCAATTCCATGTTGCAATATTTTGTCCGCCGATAAAATAATTCACCGTATCATATTTGCAACCATAATTAATTTGATAAGTGAATGCCGCTTTAATTAATTGTTGTGATATAATAGTGAAGGATGATGAAGTTCCAACCACTACTGCATTATAGCAATTGTCTAATAATGTGTTGCCATCATTACCTATTTGTTGTGTGATGGAATAATTAGCAGGAGAGAGCGGATTATTTAATTGAACGATCACAGAATCTGTATCAAAACTGCTGCTGCATCCATAACCGATTGCAGCGGTGATAGAAGTTGTTGCAGGCGATAAACTAAAATCACTTCCATTTGATGCAATGGTTTTGCATTGAATATGTTTACTGAGTTTAATATAAATTTTGTTACCACCGCAAATACCCGATGCTTTTACATAATTGGGAACAGCCGGATCTGTAATATTTGCTGTACCTCCGCCAAATGAAAGCGTATAACCACTTTGTGAATTAGTATAATGACTGATCAATAAAAGATAAGTATGACCAACTATTAAATTTGGTTTGGTACTAAATGGAGATACACCACCTTGTGCATAGGTTGTAGGAGAAGCACATTGATTGGCTGCACTTGCTGTATCGGCAGTTCCCGTTAATCCATAAACACCCGACCAATTGCAACAAACAAATAATGCAGTATTGGTGTACACTTCGGATGGATCATGCCCTGTAATATCAAACAATTGCCAATCGTAATCATCACCTAAATTACTTGGTGTAATTAAAAAGCCTAATGTTCCCGAAGCATAGCAGGTAAATTTATACCAATAAGGATTGGCATCAGGGAAACTGGTATTGCAAGCAGGAGAGATGACATTATTATTGGTACAAACAGGAACACTGGTTTGAGTAAAAGAACTGATGCCGCAAACAGGGAATGCAGTAGATGGTGTTTGCCCTAATGTACTGCATCCTTGCGCCTTTGCATTAAAACAATAAGCTGCCAATAAAAATATAAATAGTAATTGCTTAAACATTGAAACAATATGTCTATAAAGACTTCATAAAAGTATTTCAATGCTGCTTAGAAAAAATGATTTTAACAAGAAATAAAATTGATTATTTCGGTATTTAATTCACTCGCTTGATAGAAGTGCCCGCTGGCTTGTACACAATGATCACTTTTGCATTGGTCTTTTCATCCGATGTAATAAATACTTCTTTACGCATTTTAGCAGTGGTAATTACCATCAATGCTGTATTAGGCGGAACATCACCCAAGTTATTGGCAACGGTGATGATTTCATGTACCGGATCTTGCTCGGTTAATTTAATGTGTAAGGTAATAGGTGAGTAGCTTAATCTTCCATGATTCACCACTAATTTATTATTATGATAAACAGTAATGGTATCATTATCAATTTCGCCATTATCGTAATAATCAATTTGTACATCGCTTTCGGAAATTTCAATAGTGTTGATCAAATTATTTTCTCTGTCTTGCAAAATTTTCGGAACCGGAATTGATTTTTGTTCCGGCTTTCTTTCTTCAACAATTATTTTTTGCTTTACCGTATCTGTTTTAATCGTTTCTTTTGGTTTACGAACAATAAACTCCTCTGCATTGGGTTTAATGCCCGGTTTTGTTTTATTGATTACAACAGGTGGTACAATCACTTTCTTTTTTACAAGAGTATCTTTTTTTATTACCGAAGGTTTAGCAGCAATAATTGGATTGGCAGGTTTGGTTTTTAGTTTGGTAATTAAACTTTTTACAGCTGTGCTGTCATTGCCATCCAACTTTCCGTTAAACTCCGGTAATTTTTGTCTAAGGGCTTGTATTGTTTTTGGCCCGGCAATACCATCCGGTATCAAACCCAAAGCAGTTTGTAATGCTTTAATATTTTTATTGGGTGATGATTTAATAATAACCGAATCTGCTTTTTTAGCAGTTGATTGCTTCAATAAAAAATCTTCTTTCTTAAAATCAGATTTTTCTACTTTCTTTAAATAGATGGTACCATCGCCGCAATCAGATTTAGAATCAGTATTTAAACTGGTATAGTTTCCGGTGAGTGTTTCTAACTTTCCATTTTTGGTATAATCTAAGTAACAAGTCATCAAACAAGGAACAGATTGATCGCTGATCTTCAAGTCCAGCATCTTTAATTCTTTGATGAGCACATTATTGGTTGTTTTATTGTAAATACCATGAAAAGCGGCTTTACCATAAAAAACGGTTGTTTTATATGAATACGTAACACCTTCTAAAGATTTATCAGGCAATTGATTGATCTGTATTTCGAATTTGTATTTGTCTTCTGTAATCCTTCCTGTAAAAGGGTTGGTGCTTTCCTGTACAAAATATCCTTGCCAAATACCAATGATATTTTTTTGGGAATGAGCAAAATAAGAAAGCAATAAAAACAATGCAGGAGTACAAATTCTCTTCATCTTGCAAAACTACAATAGCATTATAGTGCAGCTTGATAAAGAAGCGTTAAGATTTTTAGCTTTGAAAGCTGATACCTCATCGCTTTTAGTTATTTTTGCAAACTTTAAAACAAGAGCGGAGCAAGTAAATATGATCAACATTAGTTTTCCGGATGGTGCAGTTCGTCAATACGAAAATGGCGTAACTGCTTTAGATATAGCCAAAAGCATCAGTGAAGGTTTGGCAAGAAAAGTATTGGCAGCCAGTGTAAACGGGGATGTTTGGGATGCAACGCGTCCAATAAATCAAGATGCCAATTTAAAATTATTGACTTGGGATGATACAGATGGTAAATCAACTTTCTGGCATTCTTCTGCGCATTTAATGGCAGAAGCTGTTGAACAAAAATTTCCCGGCGCAAAGTTTTGGGTTGGTCCGGCAATTGATAAAGGTTTTTATTATGATATTGATTTAGGCGGACAACAAATGACCGAAGATGATTTGTTGGATTTGGAAAAGAAGATGAATGAATTGGCCAGGCAAAACAATACATATATTAGAAAAGATATTTCGAAGAATGATGCGGTAAAATATTTTTCTGAAAAAGGTGATGAATACAAATTAGATCTCTTGCAAAATTTGCAAGATGGTAATATCACTTTTTATACGCAAGGTGGATTTACTGATTTATGCCGTGGCCCGCATATTCCCAATACAGGTTTTATTAAAGCCATCAAATTAACAGGTATTGCCGGTGCTTATTGGAAAGGAGATGAAAAGAATAAAATGTTGACACGTGTGTATGGTGTAACATTTCCTAATCAAAAAGAATTGGATGAATATTTATTGATGCTGGAAGAAGCTAAGAAACGTGATCATAGAAAATTAGGAAAGGAGTTAGGCATTTATACCATGAATGATGATATTGGTGCAGGATTGATTTTGTGGATGCCTAACGGAACAGTGATCATTGAAGAATTAGAAAAGTTGGCTAAAGAAACTGAATTGGCTGCAGGGTATAAAAGAGTGGTAACGCCGCATATTGCTAAAGAAAATTTATACTTAACAAGCGGACATTTACCTTACTATGCTGATAGTATGTTTCCTCCAATGGAAATGGATGGTGAGAAATATTATTTAAAAGCAATGAATTGTCCGCATCATCATAAAATATATGATGCTGAACCAAAAAGTTATAGAGACTTACCTTATCGTTTAGCTGAATATGGCACTTGTTATCGTTACGAACAAAGTGGTGAATTATTTGGATTGATGCGTGTACGTTGTCTGCACATGAATGATGCACATATTTATTGCAGCAAAGAACAGTTTGCACAAGAGTTCAAAGCAGTGAATGATATGTATCTCAAATATTTTAAAATATTTGGTATTGAGAAATATGTAATGCGATTGAGTTTGCATGATCCTGAAAAATTAGGACAGAAATATATTAATGAACCGGAATTGTGGTTAGAAACAGAACAATTGGTAAGAAATGTATTAATAGAAACAGGTGTTCCTTTTGTAGAAGTAAAAGGTGAAGGTGCATTTTACGGACCAAAGATTGATGTTCAAATTTGGAGTGCCATCGGAAGAGAATTTACTTTAGCCACTAATCAGGTTGATTTCGCTCAACCACGTAATTTCAAATTATCCTTCACGAATCAAAATAATGAATCAGAAATTCCTTTAATTATTCATCGTGCTCCTTTAGGAACACATGAACGGTTCATCGGATTTTTGTTAGAACATTATGCAGGAAAATTTCCTGTATGGTTAGCACCCGTTCAGGTAAAAATTCTTCCTATCAGCGAAAAATTTGCACCATATTCAAATGAATTAAGAAGCAAATTATTAGCTGCAGGTATCAGAGTAGAAATGGATGAGCGTAATGAAAAGATCGGAAAAAAGATTCGCGAAGCAGAATTACATCGTGTGCCTTATATGTTGGTGATTGGTGAAAAAGAAATGAATGAAGGCAAGCTTTCTGTGCGCAGACAAGGCAAAGGAGATATGGGTGTTCAAACAACAGATGAGTTTATTAACATGGTTGTGGATGAAATTGCACAACGTAAATCGGGTGAATAGAAAAATTTATCCCTATTTTTATTTAAATTTTTAACCAAACAAGTTTTAATGGCATTACCTTTTAGAGGAACAGGCGGGGGCGGAGGAAGATTCAACCCCAGATTTCAAAGACAACAGGAACCTGAACATCGAATCAATGAAAGGATCAGAGTACCGCAAGTAAGATTAGTTGGCGACAATGTTACTGTTGGTGTTTATCCTACACACGAAGCTTTAAAAATTGCAAGAGATTTAGAATTGGATCTGGTAGAAATATCTCCAAACGCAGATCCGCCGGTATGCAAAGCAATCGACTATAAAAAATTCTTGTACGAGAAGAAGAAGAAAGAAAAAGAAATGAAAGCCAATGCCAAGCAAAGCGAAGTAAAAGAAATTCGATTTACACCCGGCACTGATGATCATGACTTTGATTTTAAAGCAAAACATGCAGAGAAGTTTTTAGCAGATGGTAATAAAGTAAAGGCTTACGTTCAATTTAAAGGACGTGCTATTCAATTTAAAGAAAGAGGAGAATTAGTATTATTGAAATTTGCAGAAAGATTGGCAGAAGTTGGCCAGCCGGAAAGTTTACCAAAATTAGAAGGTAAACGAATGTTCTTGATGCTTACGCCAAAATCAAATAAGAAAAAGAAAGAAACAACAACAGCATAAAATATAAAGCACTCAAATCAGGGTGCTTTTTTCTTTTTTAATACCTCCACAGAAAGCAAGCAAGATTAGAACTAAACAAAGTGTTATTAATTAATACTTAATTTTAGATACAAAATTCCTGCAGTTTTGAAATACCTATTGTTGTATATTTTGTTGCTTGGTTTTATTAAAATAACTGCACAACCAATAATCAATTCATTCACTCCTTCAAGTGGTGCGGCAGGCACAATAGTTACTATTACAGGTACAGGCTTTAATACTATAATAAATAATAATATAGTTTTTCTGGGTGCAACAAAAGCAACTGTTACAGCAGCAAGTTCAAATAGCTTAACAGTAAAAGTACCTGCAGGTGCAAGCTTTGGATCCGTTACCATATTAAATACTGCAACGGGCTTAGCAACATACAGCGCAAAGTTTTTTACACCAACATTTGCTCCTAATACCGGAAATATTACCACTGCTGACATGAATAGCAAAATTGATTTTACTACAAATACAAATCCTTATGCAGTAGCTATCGGAGATTTAGATGGTGATGGTAAGCCCGATTTAGTTGTTGCTAATTATTCAACAAATAGTATTTCAGTATTTCAGAATACAAGTATTAGCGGCATCATCAATTCAAACTCTTTCGCTGCTAAAGTAGATTTTGCTACCGGTGCAAACCCATGTGCAATAGCTATCGGAGATGTAGATGGTGATGGCAAATTAGATTTAGTTGTTGCCAATAATAGTAGTTCTTCATTTTCAGTATTTCATAATACCAGTAGCAGTGGTAATATCACAACAAGTTCGTTTGCGGCTAAAGTGGATTTTACTACAGGAACAAATCCTTCTTCAATAGCTATTGGAGATATAGATGCAGATGGTAAGCCTGATATAGCTGTTACAAATTATTCAGATAATACTGTTTCAGTATTTCACAATACAAGCAACAGTGGCAGCATCAATACCGCTTCTTTTGCAACCAAAATTGATTTTACTACGGGCTTGTTACCTTCTTCTATTGCTATTGGAGATATGGATGGCGATGGTAAGCCTGATTTAATAATTGCAAATGCAAGGAGCTATACGGTTTCAATAGTTCGTAATACAGGAAATATCGGCAATATCACTTCAAGTTCTTTTGCCGCTAAAGTTGATTTTGCAACAGCTTCATTACCTTATTCAGTAGCCATTGGAGATTTAGACGGCGATGGAAAATTGGATATAGCTATAGCTAATGAAAGCAACAGCACTGTTTCTGTGTTTAGAAATACAAGCAGCAGTGGTTCTATCACTTCAAATTCTTTTGCCGGTAAAATAGATTATGCAACCAGTTTCTTACCATTTTCGGTTGCTATTGCAGATATAGACGGGGATGGAAAACCTGACTTAGTTGTTGCTAATGAAGACAGTGCAAATGTTTCGGTATTACACAATAAAAGCATCATTGGTAATTTTACTTCAACTTCTTTTGCTGCTAAAGTAGATTTTAGAACTGGCAATGGTCCTTATTCAGTAGCTATTGGAGATATTGATGGTGATGGAAAACCTGATTTGGTTGTTGTTAATTATAATAGTAACACTGTTTCGGTATTAAGGAATAACCCAACATTTCCACCTATCAGTTTAAGTTATATAACACCAAATGTTTTCACAAAGGGTTCTGCTATTTCACCCTTATATCCAACGATAAATGGTGGAACTGTTACAAACTATACTATTAGCCCTGCATTAGCTGCTGGCTTAAGTTTAGATGCTGCAACAGGAATAATCAGCGGAACACCAACTGTTTTAAGTAATGCAACAAATTATACAGTTACAGCAATCAATATAGCAGGTAGCGTTACAGCAACAATTAATATAACAATAAATGATGTTGCACCGATAATAAGTTATACCTCGCCAGATATTTTTATAAGAGGTAAAGCAATAAATCCTTTGATGCCTGTAACAAGTGGCGGAACGATCATTAATTATAGTATCAGTCCGGCATTACCAAACGGATTAAGTATTGATGCAACAACAGGCGTGATCAGCGGAACACCAACTGTTTTAAACAGTGCTACAAATTATACAGTAACTGCAAGCAATAGTGGTGGTGTTGGAATTGCAGTAATAAATATAGCAGTGATTAAAATTCCTGATCCTATAATTACAAGCAATGGTCCTCCGTCGATATGTTATGGTAGTAGTGTTTTACTTACTTCAAGTGAAGCAAACGGAAACCAATGGTATAAAAATGGAATATTAATAGTTGGTGCAACCGCACAAACGTATTTAGTAAAAGCAGCCGGTAATTATACTGTAATTGCGTCCAATTCATTTGGCGATATTACTAATTCAAGTAATGCAATAACTGTTAGTGTTAATCCAACGCCGATAATTAATTTCTCATTACCGATTGTTTGTTTACCTGATGGTAAAGCACAGTTTTATGATTCCTCTACCATTGCAGATCATTCTTCATTAAGTTATTATTGGAATTTCGGTGATGTCAATGATCCAACTCCTTCAACTATTTCCAATCCGGTTCATATATTTTCAGCTGTTGGTCCGTATAATATTCAGTTGAAAGTAACATCTGTAAATAACTGTGCTGATTCATTATCTAAAACATTAAATACTATTTATCTGCAACCTCATGCAGATTTTTCATTTTCCAAAGACAGTATTTGTGTGAATGATTCAGTTCAGTTTATGAATCAAAGCAATACTAACAATGCAACAAAATGGATTTGGGATCTGGCGAATGGCAATACATCCTCCTTACAAAATCCGGTTAAAACTTTTATTGATTCAGGCTCATTCAATATTAGTTTGTACTTCTATAGTCAACAAGGTTGTATAAGCGACCAACATATAAAACCAATTGTTGTGAGTCCTTATCCTGTTTTGAATTTGACCAGTAACTATGTTATGTTGAAGGGTGGAAGTTTAAAAATTGATTCGTATTATTATTATGGAACAAACCTAAAATTTTTATGGATGCCTGACACATATTTAAGCAGCGATACAGTTGCTTTTCCGATTACACAATCTCCTAATGATATTACTTACACTTTAACACTAACCGGTTCTGCAGGTTGTGCTGTTACGCAAAGTACCATTGTTAAAATAGAAAAACTGAATGTGCCCAATGCCATTACACCAAATGGAGATGGCATTAATGATAAATGGGAAATGCCTCTATTAAAAAATTATCCTTCGTGTACAGTACAGATATTTAACAGGTATGGTCAGGAAGTTTTTTATTCAATAGGTTATTCAAAACCATGGGATGGTACATTCAATGGACAACCATTGCCTGTAGGAGCATATTATTATCTGATTAAGATAAACGCTGAAACCAAACCAGTAAGCGGCTCAATCATTATTATACGGTAGTTAAATGCATAAACTACTTACATTTTGCTATTTAGCCGTAAATCCTTACTTTTGCACTCCAAATTTTTCCCGTAAGGCTCAACAAGTGTCTCATCTGTTTGAGACCGCCAGCAGGGTGTAATCTTAACAAGATTATTTTATGCCAAAAGTAAAAACAAACTCAAGCGCAAAAAAACGCTTCAAAGTGACAGGTACAGGAGAAATCACTTTCCAAAAAGCTTTCAAACGTCACATTCTTACCAAAAAATCTAAGAAAAGAAAAAGAGCATTAAACAAAAAGGGTGTAGTAGGTGCACCTAACAAAGATTTTGTAATGCGCTTATTACGTTTGAAATAATTTCAAAACAAATTCGAAAACCAAAATTCGGATTTCGTTATTTGAAATTCGGGTTTACAAAATAATTCATTATGCCACGTTCAGTAAATGCAGTTGCTTCAAGAGCAAGAAGAAAAAGAATCTTAAAACAAGCCAAAGGCTTTTATGGTAAACGTAAAAACGTTTATACTGTTGCCAAGAATATTGTTGAAAAAGGTCAGACTTACAGTTATGTTGGTCGTAAATTAAAGAAAAGAGAATACCGTCAGTTATGGATTGCACGTATTAATGCAGCCGTAAGAGAAGAAGGTATGACTTACAGTCAATTCATCAATAAATTAGCTGTTAAAGGAATTGATTTGAACAGAAAAGTATTAGCAGATTTAGCCATGAACAATCCGGAAAGCTTCAAAGCACTGATTGTTTCAGTAAAATAATAATGTGATTTTTCACAAGTTTTAAAGTTGAAGATACCCATCTTCAACTTTTTTGTTTTATATCCTCTTCAAACTATTATTTTTGTTGCTTTATTGAAAGAAAGCTTTTTATCTAATCTTTAAAAATGATCATACTCTAATGAATAACAGCTACACTTCCCTGGTGAATCAAACGTTTCACTTTCCACAAGAAGGATTTGATTTAAGTGAAGATGGATATTTGGAATTCAATGATCTTAATTTAAAAGCATTAATAGATAAATACGGTACACCCTTAAAGATTTCTTATTTGCCTAAAATTGGTAAACAAATCAATAAGGCAAAAAAGATGTTTGCCGATGCATTCAGGAAACACAAATACGAAGGCAAATACTTTTATTGTTATTGCACCAAAAGTTCACATTTTAGTTTTGTAGTAGAAGAGGCTTTGAAAAATGAAATTCATTTAGAAACGTCTTTTGCCTATGATATTGAGATTGTAAACCGCTTATATCAAAGAAGAAAAATTACCAAAGAAACATTCATCATTTGTAATGGTTACAAACAAAAAAATTATACATCACGTATTGCAAAGCTGATCAACTCCGGATTTAAAAATGTTATCCCTATTTTAGATAATAAAGAAGAATTAAAAGCCTATCGTAAAAATGTGAAAGAGCCTTTTAAATTAGGCATTCGCGTTGCTGCTGAAGAAGAACCTACTTTTCCATTCTATACTTCTCGCTTAGGCATTCGTCCAAAAGATATTCTGGAATTTTATGTGGATGAGATAGAAGGGTATGAGGATAAATTTCAGTTGAAGATGTTGCACATCTTCTTAAATAAAGGCATCAAAGATGATATTTATTATTGGAGTGAATTGAATAAAATCATCAACTTATATTGTCAGTTGAAAAAGATTTGTCCTGAATTAGATTCTATCAATATCGGCGGCGGTTTTCCTATCAAGCATTCCTTAGGTTTTGAATATGATTATCAATTCATGATCAATGAAATTGTAGGGAATATTAAAAAATCTTGCAAGAAAGCAAAAGTACCAATGCCAAATATTTATACAGAGTTTGGAAGTTTTACAGTGGGGGAGAGCATGGCACATATTTACAGTGTAACCGGGCAAAAAAATCAAAACGACAGAGAGTGTTGGTATATGATTGATTCATCTTTTATAACAACATTACCCGATACATGGGGCATTGGTGAAAAATTTTTAATGTTGCCCATTAATAAATGGGAAAATGAATATCATCGTGTGGTGTTAGGTGGTATCACTTGCGACAGTCATGATTATTACGATAGTGAAGAACATATCAATGAAGTCTTTCTACCAAAACTAAAGAACATCAGTGAGAGTAATGACGCACCTATCAATAAAGAACCTTTATATGTAGGATTTTTTCATACGGGTGCTTATCAAGATCAGATAAGCGGCTATGGTGGTATCAAACATTGTTTAATTCCATCTCCTAAACATGTTATTATTGAATATGATAAAAACGGAAAGCTGATTGATTGGTTATATGCAAAAGAACAATCAGCACAAAGCATGTTGAAAATACTCGGATACTTAAGATAATTTCTCCTCTTTTATTACTTCTGAAATTAAAACGGGTTTAAAACGATAAGGGTAAAATTAAAAACACCTTTAATCGAATTAAAAGAACCTTTAATTGATGCTGCATAATTGTTTGATACAAATATGCAATCTACTTTAGTGGAACAATATCCAAATGTGCTGAAATAAAACTTCAGACATCCTATTAAAAAAACCGAATATTAAAATCCTTTGTCCATGGTATCCAATATCCAGTATAACTGTGTGTTGAAGTTAGCAACACAGTTATTTCAAGCAGGTGCTATGAAAACCAAAAGTTTCGGCACCGTAACACAATCCGTACCACCTTCTTTAATAAAGCAGCTCGTTCATAACGCCGTTGAGGCTAATGATCGGGCTGTTTGCATATATGTGCCTAATATATCCAATATCCAACAATCCTAAAGTCCAATTCCATGAAAAAATTTAACCAATTCCTTGAAAAGATGGTGCTATTCCTAGCACTATTGATCGGGCTTACAACAACCGGATTCACTCAAGAAGCTTCATTAACTGAGCCTATCATTGCAAACGGCAATAATCATTTTTCAGTGTATGCTTCATTTTCTGTTAATTCAGATAAGCAGTGTATTCAGGGAAACAATTTTGCATTTACCAATGCATCTTCAACAGGAACTTATTTCTGGGATTTTGGTGATGGCAATACTTCAACAGAAGCCAATCCATCTCATTCGTTTACTCAGGCAGGTAATTTTAAAATTCATTTAGAAGTAAGAAACGGGAATGATTATGCTTTTACAGAAAAGTTTATTAATGTAATGCCTAAACCATCTGTTGATTACAAAACTTTAGATGGCACATTAAACGGCAAGAGTTTTACTTTTATCAGTACATCTACAATTCAAAGTGGTTCTATGTATTACTGGTGGGATCTGGGTAACGGAGATAATTCTACTTTGGTTAATCCGACAGAGACATACGCCTCATCCGGTAATTATCATGTGAAGTTAGTTGTAACCAGTGATTTTGGTTGTAAGGATAGTATTACTAAAGTAATTACTTATAATACCAATTGTGTAATACCTGATGCAGCTTTCAGTGTAAACACTAATACACAATGTAAAAACACTAATCAATTTGCTTTCACTAACCAAACAAGCATTATGGTTGGTGCTACTTTGAGTTATACTTGGGATTTTGGTGATGGTACTACTTCAACAGATAAAAATCCAACGAAATCATTTGCTCATACAGGAACATACACTGTTACGTTAACTGCAGCCAATGGTAATTCACCGGGTTGCAGCAATACTTATACGCAAACAGTTAATGTAGTTGGAAGTAATGCAGCATTTACTGCTAATCCGGTTTCAGAGCAATGCTTGTCAGGTAATAGTTTTACCATGACCAACGAATCATCTTCCAGTATCAAATCATTATTTTATAAATGGAATTTAGGAGATGGAACAACTTCCACTGAAACTAATCCTGTTAAAGTATATAATACACCGGGTACTTATACAATAACTTTAATTGCTAACGCAACAGAAGCAAGTACTTGTCCGGATACTATAACACATATTATAACAGTATATCCTTCACCTGTTGCAAGTTTTAGTGTAAATCAAGAAACACAATGTAAATTAAGCAGTCATTTTATATTCAACAATCAATCAACTGTTAGTGCGGGTTCATTGCATTATGTTTGGGATTTTGGTGATGGTACAACAACAGGAGATCAGAATCCAAATAAAGTATATGGCAGTGCAGGAACTTATACAGTAACATTGCAAGCCATCAATAACACCAATGGCGGATGTATCAGCACTTACAGCAAAACAGTTTCTGTACAAGGATTGAAAGCTGCATTTGTTCCCAATCCGGTTTCTGAACAATGTTTTAAGAATAACAGTTTCACCATGACCAATGAGTCTTCTGGTGGTGGCGCAAGTTCTTTATATTATCAATGGGATTTAGGAAACGGAACTGCGAGCACAGCAACGAATCCTGTTATTTCTTATGCTGCAGTTGGAACGTACAATGTAAAATTAGTAGCCAGATTAACTTCATCTACTTGTTCTGATACTATTACATGGCCGGTTCACGTGTATGCTTCTCCTGATGCAGGTTTCTACTCAAGTTTAATAAGCAGTAATAACTCAAACAGCTCTATTCATTTTATCAATACTTCAGCAACATCAAATGGCGGTTTACATTATAACTGGTTCTTTGGTGATGGTAATTCATCTGTTGATGCACAACCAACGCATGTGTTTGCTAAAAATATTGCATCCAGACAAGTGAAATTAGTAGCGATTGGCGAACACAGTTGTACAGATACCATTATCAGAACAGTTTCTATAGGTGATGGATTATCTTCCGGTGCAAACAATATCGGCAACAACGGTAATAATAATCAAGTCAATTCGAATGATCCGGGTAATCATAACAGCAATAATAATAATGCTGTGTTATCCACTTATCCAAATCCTTTTGTAAGCAATATTCAGGTGAGTGTGAATGTATCGAATACAAGTTTTGTGGTAGTAAAAATATTTGATTCTTTCGGAAGATTAGTTGCTACTAAAACAGAACAAACACCATCAAATAATCAAAACTACGGTATCTCTTTATCTGTAAATAATTTAGATCACGGAAACTATTTTATACAAATCATTAACGATCAAGGTTCTATCATTGGTCACAGCAATGCGCTGAAGATCTAGTTGGGTTACAATTATGGGCATAGAAGGGGTTCACTGTGGGGTGACCCCTTTTTCTTTTATGCCAACAAAGTTTTTATCTTCATGAAAAATAAATATGACCAAGAAAATATTGTTGAGTTTGATGATACTCAGTAATTGTTATGCATCATTTGCACAAAAAGAAGAAGATTCGATAAAAATGGTAGTCAATAAATTATTCATTGCCATGAAAAGCAGCAATGCAACAATGCTGAGAGAATGCTTTACAGATAGCGCCATTATGCAAACCATCACTTATGGTAAAGAAAATAAATTATTGGTGAAAAATGAAAGCGTTTACGCATTTATTGAAACAATCAGTCATTTACCTAAAGACATTGCAGATGAAAGAATTGTATTTGATATAATTAAAGTAGATGGGCCTTTAGCCAATGTTTGGACACCCTATCAATTTTATTATAATAACAAATTCTCACATTGCGGAGTAGATAATTTTGTTTTGGTGAAATTATCTTCCGGGAATTGGAAAATTCAATATTTGATAGATACCAGGAAAAAAGATGGGTGCATAGTTAACTAATCTTCTAATTCTTCCATCAAAGACTTTAATTCAGTTAAATATCTGCCGTATAATTTCTTCAGCCACCATCTGATAAAATATACCATTCCGGCAATTACTGCTATCATATAAGTTATAACAAGTAAAAAGAATAACCACAAATGATTTTTAAAAGGCGCCAATATTCTATCGTACTCTGGTACTGTATTTGTTCTGCCCTCATGATAGCCTAAAACAAAACTATATATTAAACAAATAGGTATTAAGGCGATTGTTATGCGATAACACCAAACCTTATACTCATGAATAAGATCATAAATCTTTTGCAGGCTAACTTTAATAGGTAAATCGGCATTTGAAAAATTATTTGTTTTTTTTAAAAGATAAATCAATAGAACTAAAGAAATTATGCAAAAAACAATGAAGCTCGAAAAATATACTCTCATTGACCAAATATGATTATATATTCCTTCGTAAGTAAACCATATCAAACAGATACTGCCGAAAAATATTTCTATGATCAGGCTTTGTTTAATTTTATCTACAATAGATTTACTTTTTGCATGAAGCAAGAAAGCTATATCTGATGCAGATTTAGAAACATGTTCAGTTTCTAATTGTTTATTGAGTTGATATTTCAGTTCATCTAATTCCATAAATATTTTTTTTAGAACTGATAATGTTTTTGAGTGCTTTCTTTCAATTTCACTTTTATCCTATTCATTTTTACAGCAACATTATTAGGCGTAATACCAAGAATTTCGCCAATTTCTATATAACTATAATCTTCTAAATACAGCATCACTAAAGCTTTATCAATCTTAGATAAATCACCGATCGCTTGATACATTGCTTTAATTTGATTTTCGATATCGTTACTATAATCGGCATTTTCAGGAAAAGAATCTGTAGTAATTAGAGCGGGCTTTCTTTTCTCTTTTCTAAAAAAAGTAATGGCCGTATTCAATGCAATTCGATAAAGCCAAGTTGAAAACTGTGCGTCTCCTCTAAAACTGCCAAAAGATTTCCATGCTTGTAAAGTTATTTCCTGAAAAAGATCTTCTTTATCCGCGGCACTATCCATATACAAGTTGCAAATCTTGTATATGATTCGTTGATTTTTATTCAGCAGATCAATAAAATTTTTCTCAGTCAGCATTCAATATATTTAATAAACTACCGGCGTAATTGTAAATCCCTTGTCTATTAACAGATGAAGGATGCCTTTTGTTCCACCTAAATGCCCTGCACCCACAGCAATAAATGTTGATTTTAATTTAACTTGATTAATAATGATGGGAATCCAATTCACATTTCTCTGGTTCAACAGCAGTTCATCATATTTACCAAAAGTATCATCTTCCTTCACTAATTCTTGCATGGCATTAATATCTTTTGATTGATATACTTTGATCATTTGTAATAACTCTTTTCTTGATTCCTCGAAATGCAAAACATTTTTTGACAACTCCTTTGCCTGAATATTATAATCAATACTATCAAATATTTTCATTTGATATTCTAATGTTTCTAAGCCATAAATAGGTAAAGAATCTTTTTTAGCAATCTTCTGCAATTCGCCCTCTAAACCAACAGGAGCGCAGCCTAGCATGGATTGATATAATAAAGGAACCAATAAATAAGGTTTATAATTAGATAAAAGACTGATAGAAATTTGTGTTTTACTTTTAAATATCGAATCGATTGCTGAATAATCTTTAGCCGGAATGAATTCTTTTAATTGATGTCCATCTTTCATGGAAACAGATTGCAAAGTCTTTTTAGTTAAATCCGGATCGTCCATCTTTATTTCAAAGAAAACTTGTTGTGAATGATGAATAATAGATTTTAGTGTATCAGTAATGTTTATATCTTTTGCACATAATAAATGAAAGGTTCCAAAAATATAAGATGGTTGTTGCAAGCCATTTCCACTTATTTTCCATAATAAAGATTGTTGGCTTTGTGCATTGGTTTGCATTAACAAAAAACAAAATAGAGTTAGTATCAAAAAATGTTTGCGCATTGTTTTTATTTATTAGTAGTTGAAATGGTTAAAATATTACAAATAAAGAAGCCCTGTATAAAAATACAAGGCTTAAACCAAAACCAACTGCGTATGAAACATTTTATAAAATAGTAATTTGCTTGGGTGCAATTTTTATTTCTTCCTTCTTAGGCAAGTATAATTTCAATACGCCGTTTTCGTATTTTGCCTGAATGGCATCTGCATTTACTTTTTCATCAATAGCAAAACTTCTTTTAAAGCTTTCAAAACTAAATTCTCTGCGAACAGTTTTGTACTCTTTGTTTTCTGTATCTTCTTTCTTTTCAAAAGAGATGGTCAATAATCCATTTTCTACATTTACTTTAAAATCTTCTTTGTTTCTTCCCGGTGCATTTAATTCAATATGAAAGCCTTCATTGGTTTCATGAATATTTACGGGAGCAACAGACCAATTTGTTGCATAATCTTTACCCCAAGTTGCCGGGAAGTTGTTGAAGAGTTCATCAAATAAATGATTAATAACTCTTGGATTTTGTTTTACGATTGTCATAATTATAAATTTTTTGTTTTTTAATTGTTGAAATAAATTCCTCAAAGTGTATACCAGCGAATTTTAATAAGCCATTGTAACATCAATCATGAAATTTTTACGACAGTTTGTCGTTTTCGATAATCGAAAAAAGTCATCCTGTCTTATTTATTTACCTAAAATCTAATTCCAATTGTTCTAATTTTGTGTTCTAAATAAAAAAAATATGTATCCAGCAGAAATAGTTATACCGATGAAAGCAGAATTAACAGATAGCGGTTTTGAAGAGTTATTGACCGCCGATGAAGTAGATAATACTTTAAAAAAAGAAGGAACCACTTTGGTTGTAATCAATTCTGTTTGCGGTTGTGCAGCAGGAGCATGCAGACCGGGCGTTTTAATGGCTGTTCATAATAGTACAAAAAGACCAGACCGCCTTACCACCAGTTTTGCAGGTTTTGACGTAGAAGCAGTTAATAAAGTTCGTCAACATTTATTGCCTTATCCTCCATCATCTCCGGCAATAGCTTTATTTAAAGATGGAGAACTGGTAAGTATTGTAGAGCGTCATCAAATTGAAGGCAGACCGGCGCAAGTAATCGCTCAACATTTAATCAACGAATTTAATAAGTTTTGTAATTAGAATTTTGAATAATGGGTTAGTAAGTAAGCCTCGCAATTCTTTGCGGGGCTTTTTGTTAGCAATTGAATATAGTTAAGTCGTATTTTCTAACTAACATTGCAGCGCACAAAAACAATAATAATGTATCCAAATTTATACTGGGTTTTTAAAGATTTTTTTGGCATAGAATGGAATTGGTTGAAACTGATTAATTCATTCGGATTTATTGTAGCCCTTTCATTTATTGCTGCTGCATGGATTTTAACGATTGAATTAAGAAGAAAACAATCACAGGGATTATTAGTGCACACAGAAGAAACGATTACCGTTGGTGCCTCTGCTTCATTTAGTGATTTACTCATCAATTTTATTTTAGGGTTTATTTTGGGCTATAAGATTATTGGTGCATTTGTTACTCCGAATGCTTTAGATGATCCTCAAGGTTTTATTCTTTCTGCAAAAGGAAATTTATTAGTGGGAATGATTGGAGGTTTATTTTTTGCAGGATTAAAATGGTGGGAAAAGAATAAACAAAAATTAGCAAAGCCTGAACAAAGAATTCTTCGAATCTGGCCACAAGATAGAGTAGGAGACTTGGTTGTTTATGCAGCGATATTTGGTTTTTTAGGTGCTAAAATTTTTCATAACCTCGAAAATTGGGATGATTTTGTAAAAGATCCAATTGGTTCATTATTATCTTTCAGCGGATTGACTTTTTATGGCGGATTAATTTGTGCAGCTGTTGCCATTTATTTTTATGGAAATAAAAATAAAATTCCCTTTATTCATTTATGCGATTCCAATGCACCGGGATTAATGTTGGCTTATGGTGTTGGGCGATTGGGCTGCCAGGTAAGCGGCGATGGTGATTGGGGCATTTTAAACAGTGCATTTGTTACTGATACACAAGGACATATTGTTAAAGCCACTGCTGATGAATTTCAACAACATTTTGCAGCCAATACAAATTTTTACACACAACATTTTGGAAGTTTAGATGCTGTGAAATATATCAGCATCAATTCTTTTGCAGGTTTACCCAATTGGTTGTTTGCTTATAATTATCCGCACAATGTAATTAGTGAAGGAGTATCTTTTTCAGATTGTGCAGGACCATATTGCAACTATCTTCCCATTCCTGTTTTTCCAACACCGTTTTACGAAGCAGTTGTTTGTATTTTATTATTTGTTTTTTTAATGATGATCAGAAATAAAATAAAAGTTCCCGGAAAAATGTTTGCCATCTATTTAATATTAAATGGTGTTGAAAGATTTTTTATTGAAAAAATAAGAGTGAATACTACTTATTCCATTTTTGGGTTTCATCCAACACAAGCAGAGATCATTTCAAGTTTATTGGTAGTCTCAGGAATTATTTTGTTTTGGCTCTCTTCCAAAAAAGAAAAAAAGATCGTCGTTTAATTTTCTTTCCCC